>CALHUY010000014.1 GCA_938039295.1 uncultured Solobacterium sp. | reverse complement strand
TATCATGTCTGTAAATTACAGTGTCCAAGAAATTGGGTTCACTCCACAATTGAGTGTCTTTTACAAGTAATTGAATTACTTAACGATTTCTGTGATAGAACCAGAACCTACTGTACGTCCACCTTCACGGATAGAGAACTTAGTTCCTTGTTCTACAGCGATAGGAGCTAATAGAGTTACGTCCATAACTACGTTATCGCCAGGCATGCACAATTCTGTGCCTTCTGGTAACTGGATAACACCAGTAACGTCTGTTGTACGGAAGTAGAACTGTGGACGGTAGTTAGATACGAATGGTGTATGACGTCCGCCTTCTTCCTTAGTTAATACGTAAACCTGAGCCTTGAACTGTGTGTGTGGAGTAACTGAACCTGGCTTAGCTAATACCTGTCCACGTTCGATTTCTTCACGGTTAACACCACGGAGCAATGCACCGATGTTGTCACCAGCCTGAGCGAAGTCAAGAGTCTTACGGAACATTTCAATTCCTGTAACAACTGTCTTACGAGTAGGCTTGATACCAACTACTTCTACTTCGTCGTTTAAGTTTAACTTACCACGTTCAACACGTCCAGTAGCTACTGTACCACGACCTGTGATTGTGAATACGTCTTCAACTGCCATCATGAATGGCTTGTCGAATTCATGAACTGGAGCTGGGATGTAAGCATCTACAGCGTCCATTAATTCCTTAATTGCTGGTTCCCACTTTGGATCGCCTTCCAAAGCCTTTAATGCAGAACCACGAATTACTGGAGCGTTGTCTCCATCAAATCCATATTCAGAAAGAAGTTCACGAACTTCCATCTCTACTAAGTCGATTAATTCTGGATCGTCAACCATATCGCACTTGTTTAAGAATACAACAATCTTAGGTACGCCTACCTGACGAGATAATAAGATGTGTTCACGTGTCTGTGGCATTGGTCCATCAGTAGCAGCTACTACTAAGATAGCACCATCCATCTGAGCAGCACCAGTGATCATGTTCTTAACATAGTCAGCGTGGCCTGGGCAGTCTACGTGAGCGTAGTGACGTGAGTTTGTTTGGTATTCAACGTGTGCTGTGTTGATTGTAATACCACGCTCCTTCTCTTCTGGAGCTCCGTCAATCTGATCGTAAGCTTCGAATTTAGCCTTACCATCTTCTGGGTGTGTTGATAAATACTTTGTGATTGCCGCTGTTAATGTTGTCTTACCGTGGTCAACGTGACCGATAGTACCAATGTTAACGTGTTCGAGCGACCGGTCGAAATGTTCCTTAGCCATAATATTTTTTCCTCCTGGTTTTTTCTACCTTTATAAGCTGTTTCCATTTTATTAGAAACAGTACTTATTTACAATCATTTTTACTACTTAGTTGCGTTTTTCTCAATAATTTCCTTAGCAATATTCTTAGGTACTTCTTCGTAGTGGTCCATTTGCATAGAATAGATACCACGACCCTGTGTAAATGAACGTAAGTCTGTTACATATCCAAACATTTCTGCTAATGGTACGAACGCACGTACCTTAATTGCATTACCTGTTTCTTCCTGTTCACGAATTTGTCCACGACGCTTTGTGATATCACCCATTACAGATCCTAAGTAATCAGCTGGAGCTGTTACGTCAACTGCCATGATAGGTTCAAGAATTGCAGGATCGCACTTCTTAGCTGCTTCTCTTAACGCAAGAGATGCCGCAATCTTATAAGCCTGTTCAGATGAGTCGACATCATGGTAACTACCGTCGAATAAGACAGCCTTGATGTCTACGATTGGATAACCAGCAACTAAACCGTTGTTTAAGGATTCTTCCAAACCTTGTTGTGTAGGCTTGATAAATTCCTTAGGTACTGAACCGCCGACTGTTTCATCAACGAATTCAAATCCCTTACCTGGGTTAGGACTAAATCTAATCCAAACGTCACCATACTGACCGTGACCACCAGACTGACGTACGAACTTACCTTGTACTTCAGCTTCCTTACGGATTGTTTCACGGTAAGCTACCTGTGGTGCACCTGATGTAGCTTCAACCTTAAATTCACGTCTCATACGGTCCATGATGATATCCAACTGCAATTCACCTACACCGGCGATAATTGTTTGTCCAGTTTCTTCATCTGTATAAGTTCTGAATGTTGGGTCTTCTTCAGCAAGCTTAGCTAACGCTTCATCCATCTTCTGTGAGTCACCCTTTGTCTTAGGTTCTACAGACATCTGGATAACTGGTTCTGGGAATACCATGGATTCAAGAATAATTGGATGTTCTTCATCACATAATGTATCACCTGTAGTTGTGTTCTTAAGACCAACTGCACCAGCGATGTCACCAGCATAAACTTCTTCAATATCCGCACGGTGGTTTGCATGCATGCGAACCAAACGTCCGAAACGTTCACGCTTTTCCTTAGAAGCATTTAATACATAGCTACCTGCCTTCGCGATACCAGAGTATACACGGAAGTATGTTAGACGACCTACGAATGGGTCTGTAGCCACCTTAAATGCTAAGGCACTAAATGGTTCATCATCAGAAGGATGACGTTCACTTGGTGTGCCATCTTCTAATGTACCCTTAATAGCTTCAATATCTGTAGGTGCAGGTAGGTAGTCTACAACTGCATCTAGTAATAACTGAACGCCCTTGTTCTTATATGCGGAACCGCACATAACAGGGAAGAATTCAGAAGTCATAACACCCTTACGGATAGCAGCCTTCACTTCTTCAACTGATGGTTCTTCACCATCAAGAACCTTCATCATCAATTCATCGTCATAGTCTGCAACTGCTTCTAGCATTGCTAAATGCATTTCTTCAGCCTTAGCCTTGAATTGTTCATCAATTTCACTAACTTGAATATCTGTACCATTGTCGTTTGTGTACATGTGCTGCTTCATTGTTACTAAGTCGATGATTCCACGGAATGATGATTCAGCACCGATAGGCATCTGGATTGCAGCTGCCTTAGCACCTAAACGATTTCCAATAGAAGCAACGCTCATTTCAAAGTCAGCACCAGTCGCATCCATCTTGTTTGAGAATACGATACGTGGTACGCGGTATTCTGTAGCCTGGCGCCAAACTGTTTCAGTCTGTGGTTCTACACCAGCCTTAGAGTCTAATACTGTAACTGCTCCATCCAATACACGTAAAGAACGTTCAACTTCAGCTGTGAAGTCTACGTGACCTGGTGTATCGATAATGTTGATCTGACAATCCTGCCAGTGGCAAGTTGTAGCAGCGGAAGTGATTGTAATACCACGTTCCTGTTCCTGAGCCATCCAGTCCATCTGAGACGCACCTTCGTGTGTTTCACCGATCTTATGAATCTTACCTGTGTAGAAAAGGATACGTTCAGTTGTTGTAGTTTTACCAGCATCGATGTGAGCCATGATACCGATATTACGAATCTTATTAAGCGGGAATTCTCTAGCCATTGATTGCTCCTTCCCCGATTAGAAACGGTAGTGAGCGAATGCTTTGTTCGCTTCTGCCATCTTATGAGTATCTTCTTTCTTCTTTACAGATGCACCTGTTCCATTAGCCGCATCCATAATTTCATTGGCAAGACGCATTTCCATTGTATTTTCATGGCGAAGTCTTGCGTAGTTAACGATCCAACGTAAAGATAATGTCAACTTACGTTCAGCAGATACTTCTACTGGTACCTGTAAGTTTGCACCACCTACACGACGAACCTTCAATTCTAACTGAGGCATTACATTGCCGAGAGCCTTTTCGAATACTTCCATTGGGTTCTCGCCTGTCTTCTTCTCAATCTGAGCGAATGCATCGTATAAAATTGTTTGAGCTGTACCACGCTTACCATCAATCATAATCTTGTTGATCAACTTAGTGATTAACTTTGAATTATAAATTGGATCAGGAAGTACATCACGCTTTGCTATATAACCTTTTCTTGGCATGTTCTATTCTCCCTTCTCTTATTTAGCAGCCTTTGGCTTCTTTGCACCGTATAATGAACGGCTTTGATTACGGTTTGCTACACCGGCACAGTCTAATGTGCCACGGATGATGTGGTAACGTACACCAGGTAAGTCCTTAACACGTCCACCACGGATCATAACAACGCTATGCTCCTGTAGGTTGTGTCCAATTCCTGGAATGTATGCTGTTACTTCTAATCCATTGGATAGACGAACACGGGCATACTTACGTAAAGCTGAGTTAGGCTTCTTAGGTGTCATTGTACCAACACGAGTACATACACCTCTCTTCTGTGGACTGCTGAGTTTTGTTACACGCTTCTTAAGTGAGTTTACGCCTCTGTTTAATGCAGGGGACTTTGACTTGTAAACTTTATCAGTACGACCTTTGCGTACTAACTGGTTTATTGTAGGCATTTCAGTTTCTCCTTTCATTTTATGCACACATTTCCAAGTGTGCCAAACCTTAGTCTAAATATAAGCCTTACTTTCGTAAAGCCAGTTTTTTCGCTAAGCGTAATAATGATACCTTTTAATATCTATAAAGTCAATATATTTTGGATGCTGTTTTACAATGTTTTTCATAACTTCTTTCTCCGTATAATTCCTACACAAAAAGTTCATTCTTATAGCATGGAATATCATTGCTATATGTATTATAGTAATAGAAAGTCTAGTTAGTATTTTTAATATTGTCTTTTTATTAAAGGAGGTAACAATGGCTAATAAAGTATGTGATTTCTGCCTAAGTGAAGGAAAAGGTCTTTTTAATCAACCTAAGAAAATAGAGGACGGTCATTATATCTGTAAAGACTGTCGTTCCATATTAACTTCTTATAATCTTCCTCTCAAGCACGATATCTTCCAGATACTCGTAACTGCACAAGAGAATATGCGTGATATGATTATGGATTCTTATATAAAGAATCACGATATTAATGAGATGATGGCAAAGTTCTTCCCTGTTGATGATATGCCACTACACCCTGGAGAACATTGCATCTCCAAAGTTAAGGCATTCCAAACAGTTTCAAAGGATTCTATTCCTTATACACGTGCCGTCGAAAAAATTGCAGAGATTTCGAAGACTTCCATTCAGAATATCGTCGACTCTACAACACGTTCTAACTCTCATAAAGTTGAAGGTATTCTTTACGAGACAGATGTAGCGTTCTACTTCTTGTCTCCAAACTATGTTAACTGCCACCGTTTGGGATATGCATTACGCAATCGTAGCGATACAGATCGCATTAATATTGTTACCCCAACTGCACGCTATACATACATGCTAGAAAATTCCGATTTGATTTTCATGCGTGAACGTTTCTACCAGAAATTAAATGCAGCTAGAAACAATAAGGATACTCACTTAATCTATATGTCAGATGATAATCTAATTCGCATTACACCTGGTGTATACGATATTCCAAAGAGTTTACGTCCTGGTAAATATGTAGTTACTGCGATTCGTGATGCAGGTCTTCATATGAAAGATTCACTAGGTAGAGTGAAAGATTACTACGAAAACGAAGAAGTTATCGACCTTAGTGATGGTGGAGTACTAGAGTGTACTGGTGAATACGAATTAAAATGGGTTAGTCATAAATAAAGGATGCACTTAAAGTACATCCTTTTCTTGTTATCAATTTAGTTCATACATGCATCTAACATGCATGTATGAATAGAAAATTTATTAACGTAATTGCTTCTTGTAACCTGCAGCCACTAACATGAATGCCACAGAAACTGCTAGCATACCAAACATGAACATCATATTTGTTGAGCTATCACCCGTCTTAGGACTTGTAGGTACTACAGGAGTTACATACTTGTTTGTAAATTCAATGTCAGTAACTACTTCTGTGCCCTTCTTGATTTCATAAGTAGAAACTAATTTGTTATCTGCATCTGTTGTTACATCAACAGTAACTGTATATTCTGCTTGATCGTATGTATAGTTTGCTAAGTTTGTATTTACTTCTACTACCTTATAAACATACTTACCTACAGCTTCATATTTAATTTGGCCAAACTCAACATCACCAGCACCATTTACAGATACTTCTTTCTTATCTGCGTTAGAACCAACTGGCATTGGTACTTCAGCTACATTTGCTGTTGTACTTACTGCTGTTAATTCAAACTTGAATTCACCAGCATTTGTTGGTGTATCTCCAGTGAGTGTCTTCTTCACTTTGAAGTTTGCATATGTATAGTTAAATACATTCTTAAAGCTTGGCTCACTATCAACTTCAGCCTTTAATTCACCATTAGCCTTTGTAACTGTGATTGTTACAGTCTTTTCAGAAGTATCGTAAGTTACACCTTCAAGTGGATTTGTTACATCTTCCTTCACGCTGAACTTGAATGTTCCAGGCTTTGTGAACTTAATTTCTTCAAATTCGAAGAAGCCTTTACCTTGTGGAGAAACCTGAATATCGGCTGTTAATGTTGTTGGCATTGTTACACCATCATAGTTTTCACCAGGTAACTGTGCTAGAACTGTCTTAAATGTATTTTCAGGAATTGAAATTTCATTTTCATCCTGATCTACATATTCCTTAGAACCTGTAATCTTCTTAGAAACAGATAGATAGTTAGGAACGATAGTCGCAAAACCAGGCTGTGTTGAACTTGTGATGCTAAACTCACCTGTTGTAGCTCCTAATGTACCTGCAGTACCGTAAGCAGTATTAGGCTTAAATTCTTTGTTGTTAAATGTGTAATTACCTTGGCTGCTTACTTGTACTAAACGATAATCTCCAATTGATAAACCAGAGAATGTAGCGATACCACTTGCATTTGTTGTAGCGCTAGCCTTACGTCCTCTAATGAAGTAATCAACCCATGTATTGTTAATCTTTCTTTGAATCTTGAATTCAGCATTCGGAATCAATGTTGTATCATCATTTCCATCAACAAGCTTCACAATAACTGTACCTGCTGCTACAGATGCTGTACCGTTTGCCTTATCAATTGTATAAGATACAGAAGCTGTATCTGTTCCTTGATCAGACTTAACTTCACCAGTATTTGTAACACTCTCAAGTCCTGTGATAGTTGGATAATGTGTATCAAACTCCGCAAAGAATGTAACGACATTACCATTTGATGGTCCATTTACACCATAGATATCTTTAATCTTAGCGATACCTGCTAAGTTTGGTTCTAAATCTGTATACTTCAATGAATCATTAGACATATTTGCGATGAATGTATCACCACCAGTTGCTGGGTCTCTAAAGATACCGTAGCTTAACTTCTGTGCCTTCACTTTTGCATAGAAAGAATCATATGTATCAGAACCTGACTGGTAAATCTGTGTGAAGTACTGTTTTACAGGTAGCCAGTTACTTCTAGATTCAATTGGCATTACTGTACCTGGAGTTGCTTGAGCATAGTGTGCATTTCCAGCAGCAGGAACTTCCATCCAGTTATAACGAACTGCAGTGAATGTTACTGTACTTTCATCAATAACACCATCATGAGGAATCTTATCCACAACCATTAAGTTTGTTTGTTCTGTATATGTACCAAACGAGCTATCAATCGTGTTATAAGTATTGAATAAGCGTAATGAGCTAATTTGGTTTGAAATTAACTTAATATGGGCTGTATCATAACCAGAAGCCCAACCTTGCTTTTCAAGCATACGATTGTTAATCGTTCTAGCACTTGGATCTGGAGTGCCTCCACCAGTACCTGTACTTGGTGCTGGATTTGGAACATTAAATGTCACATTTGTATTGCTATCTTCAATTGTTAATTGCTTTGTGACTGGAGCACCTACTGCTGCTCCATTTTCTAAAGCCTTTAAACGACCACCAGTATATACACTTCCTGAGAAGAAGTTCTTATCTACTGGGAATTCTGAAATAACAGTTAATTTAATTTCTGTTTCAGTGATTGTTGCAGTCGCAATCTGCTCTCCGTTTGGTGCAAGCAATGGCAAATCTGTAATTGGAAGATTACCAAACATTGAACCAATGTTTGTAGACAGTGTTACTGTATCTCCCACCTTCATTGCATTCTGTGCCAAAGTATAGACACTAAAGTCAAACTTTAGAGATGCAAGTGCACCGACATTCACCGGATTAGGTGAAACTGCTACATTTGAGATTGTAATGTTATAGCCATCTTTTTGTGTATCAGCATGAACATTATAATTTGTTGAGAATAGACCTAACATAAATGTTAGAGCTACTAGTACTGCAAAAAATCTTTTGATAATTTTCATTCGCTTCCTCCCAGTTTGCTCAAATTCGGTTAACCACCATAAAAAATCCGATACTTTGGCATCCTCTCCATAAGGTATCGGATTCTACATATTTACTCAACTAACATATTCCAATCTTAAGTGTTTCTTAAATAATTCTTAAGAAATATTTGTTATAACCAACATTGTGTAATTTACAACTATTTCATTCTTACATATTTCACTTTGAAATCTTTCAATCTCTAATTGGTATTAGAGATTGAAAAAAGGTATCCACTACGAATGTGGATACCTTTTAATATGGCGCCTTAAACAGGGCTCGAACCTGTGACCTAGCGGTTAACAGCCGCTCGCTCTGCCGACTGAGCTATTAAGGCACGTGACTATATTACCATTTCTATATAATCATCGCAACACCTTTTTTTCATTATTTGCAGAAAAGTTATTCTAAAATATTTGAAATTATTTATTGACTGACGGTCAAACCAATGTTAGTATATGATTGTACAGTCAGAAGACTATAAGGAGGAACTTATATGGGTCTCATTTCTACTGCTTTATTATCCGCTAGTTCAACACTTAGCGATTCTTGGAAAGAGTATTTCTATTGTGATGCTATTCCAGCTGATGTATTTGTTGTGAAAGGTGTTAAGAGAAACTCTGGGGGATTCTTCAGTGGTAATAACGGAAGCGACAACATCATTACTGACGGTTCAATCATTGCTGTTGCTGATGGTCAAGCAATGATTATCGTTGAACAAGGACAAATCGTAGATATTTGTGCTGAACCTGGTGAATTCAAATATGACTCATCTACACAACCATCTGTATTTACAGGTAGCCTTGGTGAAGGTGTTAAGAGAATGTTTGCAGAATTCGGTCGCCGTTTCACATTTGGTGGAACACCAGCCACAGATCAACGTATCTACTATGTAAACACAAAGGAATTAGTTGGTGTGAAGTATGGTACTCCTGCCCCAATTCCATTTAGAGTTGTTGATGCTCGTGCAGGTATCGATATCGATGTATCAATGAAGTGCTTTGGTGAATACAGCTTGCGTGTATGTGATCCTGTATTATTCTATACAAATGTATGTGGAAACGTATCACATAGCTACAAGTTAAGTGACCTTAACGATCAGTTACGTACAGAATTACTCACTGCTTTACAACCAGCATTTGGTAAGTTGAGCGAACAAGGCATTCGTTATTCTCAGATTCCAGCTCATACAGCTGAATTAGCTGATGCTCTTAATGAAGAACTAAGCAGTAAGTGGAGAGAAAAGCGCGGTATCGAAATCGTAAACTTCGGCGTATCCTCTATCAAAGCTGATGAAGCTGATGAAGAAATGCTCAAGCAAATGCAACGTAATGCTGCATACACAGATACAAACTTAGCTGCTGCTACACTTGTTGGTGCACAAGCACAAGCAATGCAAGATGCTGCTAAGAATGCTAATGGTACTGCGATGGGCTTCATGGGAATGAACGCTGCACAAAGTGCTGGTGGTGTAAATGCTAACGCACTTTACCAAGCAGGTCAGGCTCAAAAGGCTGCTAACAGCGGTGACAAGTGGTTCTGCCCAGATTGCGGTAATGAAAACCACTCAAACTTCTGCTCTAACTGCGGAACAAAGAAACCTGAATAAACAAGCAAAACGATAAGAACCCGTTCTATCGGGTTCTTTTTCTCAATTGAAAGGGGAAAATTATGGCAAATAACGCATTAACAAATTTCCAATGTCCAAATTGTAATGGTCCTCTTACCTTTGACCCAGGGCTACAGAAACTAAAATGTGGTAACTGCGGAAGTACTTTTGCTCCTGCTGAAATCGAAGAACACTACGACAAACAAGTGGCTCTTTCTGTTGAAGAAGGACAAAAAGAATATAGCGCTGAAGACACGCTACAATGGAGCGAAGAAGATGCACAAAACTTGCGTGCATACAACTGTCCTTCTTGCGGAGCACAGTTAATCACAGACAAGAATACTGCCGCAACAAGTTGTCCATACTGTGGCAATCCTACGATTGTTCCAGCACAGTTTAGTGGCGCACTAAAACCAGACTATGTGATTCCGTTCAAGATGAATAAGGATGAGGCAATCAAGAAGTTATCCGACTTCTATGGCGGTAAGCCATTATTACCAAATGAATTCAAGGAACGTAATCATATTGAGGAAATCAAAGGTGTTTATGTTCCATTCTGGCTCTATGATGGAACAGCAGATGCAGATATGGCCTTCCGTGGTACAATTTCACATTCCCACCGTGAAGGCGACTATACAGTAACTGTAACCGAAAACTATTCTATCTTACGTCAAGGAACCGTACAGTTTAACCGCGTTCCTGCCGATGGCTCTAGTAAAATGCCAGATGAATTCATGGATGCAATTGAACCATACAACTATAACGATATGATTCCATTCGAAATGGGCTATATGACAGGCTATCTTGCAGATAGATACGATGTAACTGCAGAACAAGATCGTGACCGTGTTAATAGACGTATGCGTACATCTGCAGCCGATAAAATTCGTGAAACAGTTAGGGGATATCATACCCTACTCCCACGTCGCTCAAATATCTATATTCGAGAAGATAAAGTTCACTATGCATTCCTGCCTGTTTGGATGCTTACCACAAAATGGCAAGGTAAAACTTACATGTTCGCCATGAATGGTCAAACAGGAAAGATGATTGGTGATGACTTACCGATTGATAGTGCAAAATCTGTTCTTTACTTCTTTGGCATACTACTCATCAGTATGATATTGATTGGTATCCTACTGTTTGTAGCATTTTAGGAGGTAGACAGTATGAAGAAAAAATTACTAGCACTCGTTGCAGCATTTACTTTCTTGTTATGCATGTTACCAAGTTTCTTGCTACCAACAAGAGCTGATGCAGATGATTATGTTGTGGATGAATATGGTTTGTTAACAAGTGCTGAAGTACAAGCACTCAACAATATAGCAAAAGAATATAGTGAAAAATACAATATCGGCTTCTATATCCGTATTATGAATTCTCATGGAGCGTTGACTATCGAGCAATACTCAGAAAGTATATTCAACTCAGAAGGCCTTGGAATTGGTGATGAAAAAGAGGGCATTATGCTAACTCTAACAATGGAGGATCGTAAATTCGATATAACAGTACACGGTCCAAAATCAAATAAAATTTTTGATGCAAACGCAAGAGAAAAAATTGCTAGTGCCGTCGTATATGATCACTTAAAATATAACGAATACGGGGAAGGCGCAAAAGTCTTCCTAGATGAATGCTCTAGTACAATCCTTACACCATACGTAATTAAGGGTAGCATTACCGTAATTATTCCATTGATTATTTCTATCGTTACAATTATTGCCTTTAGAAGTAAGCATAAGACAAAAGGAATTTCACGTGAAGCATATGCATACATACCACAAGGTGGTCTAAGACTGCAAAGATCACAAGATATGTACTTGTATCGCTCTGAAACACGTACTTATAACCCACCTGCTAAGAGTAGCGGTGGAGGTGGCGGTTTCCACTCAAGTAGCGGTGGTGGCTTTGGTCACACAAGTGGACACTTCTAATACAATAGTGGCTTATCCAATTTTGGATAAGCCTTTTATTTTACCACTGCAATTGCGATACCATCTCCTACATCAAGATGGAATGTTGTCTCAAAGCGAGTATCTGTTTTGAGATATTCACGGAACTTTAAAATCTTGCGTGTCATTTGTACGGTAGATCGATTTTGTGATAACTTTGGACAATCCACAATACCATGAAACTGCAAGTTATCAAAGAAGAATACAGTACCCTTTCTTGCATTCTTAAAGAAGTGTTCCATATACTTGCGATATTGTGACTTTGCGGCATCGATAAATATTAAATCGTATATCTTCTTCGTTTCAAATTGATAGGCATCTTGTAAGTATGCATGCACTCTATCATGTAGACCTGCATGCATGATATTATCTACAGCTTGATGATACATTTCAGGATTAATCTCTACTGTATCGATTGTCATATCCCAACGTAAGTTTGCCATCTGAATAGCGGAGTAACCAACTGCTGTTCCAATCTCCAAAATATCGCGTATCCCTTCGTGGCTACGTATGTATTCCAACAAGAATTCCATACCATCATCTAACATGATTGGCACATGTTCCTTACGGGCTTTATCGTGTATTTCCTGTAATCTAACTTCATCCATATAGACAGTATAATATATTATTTCGATACGGTACATGTTAGAATGAAAAGATAAAGAAATGGAGGGGTCTATGTTAACACTTGAGTTTGTACGTGCCTTTATAGGTGAAAAAATGTATGCCAGAGGTATGCAGGAGTATACCGAAGCAAATGTCTTTAACATGGAGATCACTGAAAATGATGAACATTACAAATTAATTACAGCTAATGTTCAAGGTGATGAGTATTATAGTGTTCACGTTGTTAACATTGAACTCAGTCCACAGAACGAATGGATTACAAAGATGTCCTGTGACTGTGAGTATTTTGATTATCGCCATACCCCTTGTAAACATATCGCAGCTGTATTGATTGCCTATGTAAAACGTGATGAAGTGAAACCTGAACCTTCTTTACGTAAAAAACATACAGATAAGTCATTCAAAGAATTCTTATCTAGTTATCAAGCACACACAAGTACCTTTATAGAAAGACCTCTAAATATCATTCTTGAACCTGAAATATCCCCAAAGTTTCACTCAGATGTTCTTGAAGTAGGATTTAAGATTGGTTTATTAAATGAGCATCTCTATTCAATTCAGAATATTTCGGATTTTGTTGAGAATATGGATGGTGAAAAGACAAAAAAATATGGTAAATCCTTAGAGTTTACTCACACACTGCAGGCTTTTCATCCACGATATCGTCCCCTTGTACAATATTTAGTCGATTATGTGCATGATGAAACTTCCTATTCTCTTTATCAAAGTATGCCAGGATATCGGATGATGCATGCGTCTGATTTACCCCGTCGTACAATAACGGTAAAATCCTATGCAATCGATATCTTTTGGGACACAATCAAGGATCTTCCATTCAACATCAAGGAACATTACGGTATCTTACAACCGTATACTCTAGTTGATGGTCAACCATCTATGAATGCTTCTATCGAGAAAGTTGAGGATGGATATCAGTTCAATACAACCGTATTGCCATATATCACAGGCAAAAAACACACCTATTTCTTTGATAAAAATCGGCAGATGATTTATCGCGATGTAAGAGCCTCACAAGCTTTTCGCAAGCTAATCGATTATTTTCATAATGGTAAATCAGAAAATATCTTTATTGCGGAAGATGATATCGCAACCTTCGCAAAAAATGTGTTCCCAATCTTACAAAAGAATTTAACCGTTCAAACAGACGGCTTCAACCCTACACAATATCTTCCAGAAGTCCCTACTTTTGAGATATATCTAGATATGCCACAAGATAACCTAATCACTGGTGAGCTTTTCGCAATTTATTCTCACGGTAAATACAATGTATTCATGCCGAGTGAAAATGCAAGTAATCGAGACTTATCATTTGAAAAGAATATGGATCATTTCTTCTCACCTTGGTTTAGTGCCTATGACCCATCCAATCATCGTATGACACTCGCCGATGATGACGATAAAGTATATCGCTTCATTAAATTTGGTATCTTAGAAATGCAAGCGAAAGCTGATGTTTTCATCTCTGAATCCCTCAAAAAACTAAAGATTCACAGTCAAACACGTATTTCGATTGGTGTATCCGTTAATCATGACTTATTACAACTCAACCTATTGAGTGATCAAATCAATCTGAAACAACTGAATGAGATCCTCAGTAAATATGACCCAAAGAAGAAATACTACCGTCTAAAGAGTGGTGAGTTTGTCGATATTGACGAGAACATTCAAGCTCTAGCAAGCTTTAAAGACGCAATGAATCTTAGTAGTGCTCAGTTTACCCGTGGAACAATTGACATTCCTGCTTACCGTGCAGCCTACCTCGATCAATTATCAAAGACTTCTATCTTGGATATCCAAGCAGAGGAAAACTTTAGACGTCTCATCCGCAATATGAAAGATATCGAAGATATTGCGTACACTATTCCCCAGGAAATTGAACCAATCTTACGACCATATCAGAAAAAAGGTTTCCGTTGGCTCTATGCACTGAAAGAAAATCATCTTGGTGGATTACTTGCAGATGAAATGGGGCTAGGTAAGTCTATCCAAATCATCTCATTACTTGCGGCTTGGAAGGACCGCAAACGTGCGCTCATTGTATGTCCATCTTCTCTTGTATATAACTGGGCTAATGAAATCAATAAATTCATGCCAAATATGCATTACACGATGATTTCAGGGTTTGCTAATATCCGTAAGGAGTTGATTCGTACTTCCATGGAAAATGATATCCTAATTACATCGTATGATGCTCTTAAGCGTGATATTGATGTTTATCGTACGATGGAATTCTCTTGTCAGGTTATTGATGAGGCGCAGTATATTAAAAATGCATCTACACTAGCCGCACAATCCGTAAAGGCAATCAACAGCCACTTCCGTATTGCCTTAACAGGTACGCCTATTGAAAATAGATTAAGCGAACTTTGGTCTATCTTTGATTTCATCCTTCCGGGATTCTTTGGATCGTATCAAAAGTTCCGTACAAACTATGAACTTCCTATTGTACGTGACCAAGATGAGCTCTTAGAAGCAGAACTACAAAAGATGGTAACACCATTTATCCTACGTAGACGTAAGAAGGATGTATTGCATGATTTACCGGACAAGATTGAAGATATCTATTTTGGTCAACTTGAAGATGAACAGAAAAATCTCTATGAAGCTCGCGTTCAACGCCTCAAGTTAATGTTGCAAAAACAAAGTGATGAAGAATTCAAGGAGAATAAGATTGCGGTCTTAGCTGAGTTAACACGCTTACGTCAGTTGTGTTGTGATCCTCACTTAATATACGATAACTACAAAGGTAACTCTGCTAAGAAAGAACTCTGCTTAGATATCGTAGAAAACGCAATTGAAGAAGGACATAAGATATTACTCTTCTCCCAATTCACCTCTATGCTAGATACCCTAACCCAAGAGTTTGATAAGAAAGGTATTCGTTATCATAAACTTGTCGGTTCCACCCCACAGAAAGAGCGTGCTGAAATGGTAGAATCCTTTCAGACAGATGATGTTCCTATCTTCTGTATCTCATTAAAGGCCGGTGGTACTGGTTTAAATCTTACAGCAGCGGATATTGTCATCCATTATGATCCTTGGTGGAATACTGCTGTGGAGAATCAAGCTAGTGATCGCGCACATCGTATTGGTCAGACGAATGTAGTAAACGTCTTCCGTTTAATCATCAAGGATACAATTGAAGAGCGAATCATTCAGCTTCAAAAAGAGAAATCTAATCTAGCTGATCGTATTCTATCTGGTGAAGGTGTATCTAGTGCCACACTATCCAGACAAGATTTATTAGAACTGCTTTAAACCAAAAAAGAGACCTTCCGGTCTCTTTTGCTATTTACGATATGTTAAGAACTGATTGTTCTTATCTGCAAGCCACTTGTTTTCACCAATTTGATACCAAGTATAATCACTTGTCTGTTCAATGGAGAGTACTGTGAACTTCTCGCCACGTTTTGCTGAACCAACTACATCAAAGTTTGTGCCTGCACCACCGCGGATATTCAAGGAATCGATAACAACTTCAACTTCTCCCAGTGTTTCTGGAGTAGGTTCTGGCGTTGCTGGTGTAGCAGTAGGTTCTGGTGTCGCATCAGAGTTAACAACTACACTCGTTTGGTCATTCTTTGAGCCAAAGAGTGATTTAAAATCAAACTTTCCACCCATTGAATCATATACAATCCAACCAAGTCCTGCTATTAACATTAATGTTAGAATCACAATCAAGAATTTTACGAAGAAACTTCCACCCTTAGACTCCTCTTCCTCAAGGTCTTCTACCGCTTCATCATTTTCATCAAATAATTCTTTCTTGATGACTTGTGTTGCGGAAGAACGAATTTCTTGTTCATGAGAAATTGGTGCTGGTTCTTCCTTTACTGTTGGTAGTGATAATGTATCCTCAATTTCATCAGATACTGTTGGTATCTGCATTGTGTTTTCATCAGAACCTGATGTGGATGGTAAATCCGGGAATACTACTTCCTTACTTTCTTCTGTTGGAAGAGATGGTGCCTCTGCTGGCTTCACTGTTTCTTCTGGTTGTGAGAATACACCGCTGAGGATATCGTCCTCTGCTGATTGTAGTGCAAGATCATCTTGCATCTTAAGAACCATTGCACGATCTGATACTGGATTAAGCTTATCCAT
Organism: uncultured Solobacterium sp.; assembly: GCA_938039295.1. Lineage (GTDB taxonomy): Bacteria > Bacillota_I > Bacilli_A > Erysipelotrichales > Erysipelotrichaceae > Bulleidia. The sequence continues at coordinate 30,742 of CALHUY010000014.1, read as the reverse complement.
TAACACGATGAGTGTTCCTAAGTTGAATCCACTGCTTATTAGTGTATCTTTGGCTTCAGTTAACCAACTCATGACTGACTGTGGAGTACTCATCAATAACTTCGCACTTTCTTCAACAGATAAACCATCATATAAGTGGAGTGCTAAAGCAGCTCTAGCTCCTGTGCTAAGTTTATCCATCATTTCTAATACTTGGTACTTCTTACCCTCAGTTGTTTCTGGTAGAACTGCCATGTAATTAGGAATTTCATCAGCTTCTGTATACATGTTGCTGTTAGTTGTTGACTCTTCTAAAGGTAATACATGTGCAATCGCTTCCTTACGAACCTTCTCAGCAGCCCAGCACTCAAACCACTCAGGATTTGTTACTTCCTTTAAGCTTGCGAATACTTTCTTTAGTCCAGCTTGTTCTACTTTTCTAGCCTGCTCATGGTCTGCCACAAACAATCTAGTGATAAAGTACATCTTATCTGAGATACGTCTCAGTATTTCTTTCGCAGCTTCAATATCACGTTGCTTTGCTTTTTCTAGTAATTCCTTAATTGTCTGATTTTCTGACATAATTCCCCTCCAGTATTAATTCTTCAAACTATGTATCGGGGCAGGAATTCTTCCACCACGATTGATTAGTTTATCTGCTTTCGTCATCTTAACTGGCATGATTGGACCCTCTCCTAAAAGACCTCCAAACACCAACTTATCTCCCGCATCCATACCAATTGCTGGTATTAATCTACATGCAGTTGTCTTATTGTTGATCATACCGATAGCAGCCTCATCTGCAATTATAGCAGATAGTGTCTCTGCTGTCGTATCACCAGGTACAATAATCATATCTAAGCCAACGGAACATACCGCTGTCATCGCTTCTAACTTTTCGATTGTTAGGATTCCCTGTTCTGCTGCAGAAATCATTCCAGCATCTTCTGATACAGGAATAAACGCTCCAGATAATCCACCTACACTTGAGGATGCCATAACACCACCCTTTTTCACCGCATCATTTAACATGGCTAGTGCTGCAGTTGTACCTGGTCCACCACAAACTTCTAAACCAATTTCTTCTAAGATTTGTGCAACAGAGTCACCTACTGCAGGTGTTGGGGCTAGTGATAAATCAACGATACCAAATGGAACATTTAAACGTTGTGAAGCTTCACGACCAACCAATTGCCCCATACGTGTAATCTTAAATGCAGTTTGCTTAATACATGCCGCAACTTCATCCATGCTCGCATGGTCACCTATTTTTTGTAAAGCAGCTCGTACGACGCCAGGCCCTGATACACCAACATTGATAACGCAATCTGGCTCAGATACCCCATGGAAGGCACCTGCCATAAATGGATTATCTTCTACGGCATTGCAGAATACAACAAGTTTCGCTGCACCAAAACAGTTATTATCTTTTGTGACTTCAGCACATTCACGTACAATCTGTCCCATCACTTTAACTGCATCCATATTAATTCCAGCTTTTGTAGAACCAATATTCACGCTGGAACAAACAATATCTGTTTCCTTCAATGCTTGAGGAATGGACATAATCAGCTCACGATCTCCCTGTGTCATTCCTTTTTGCACTAACGCAGAATATCCACCAATAAAGTTAATCCCAATCTCTTTGCCGGCCTTATCCAGTGTCTTTGCATACTTCACACAATCACCACCAGATACACTCTGTAATAACGCAATCGGTGTTACTGACACACGTTGATTGATAATCGGTATACCATATTCACGAGAGATATCTTTTGCGACCTTTACTAAGTCTTTTGCTTTTGTTGTAATTTTTTTATAAATCTTTTCACATGAGCGATCAATATCTTCATCCGCACAATCTAGTAACGAGATACCCATTGTAACGGTACGAATATCTAGACAATCCTCTTCTATCATGTGAATCGTTTCTAGGATGTTATCACTTTCAATACGCATAGATTCACCTATATTGTATGCATGCTGTTGAAGATATCTTCATGCATGACATGCACTTTCAAATGCTGTTTGTTTCCAGCAGTCTCTAAATCATCTGCTACCTTGCGGAAATTCTCTTGGTTGCTTGGGACTTCCACAATCATAATCATCGTGAATAAATCTTGTAATACCTTCTGTGTAACATCAACGATATTAATTTCTCGTTCAGCACACTTTGTAGCAATATATGCTAGAATACCTGGTTTATCTTTACCAACAACCGTAATAACCGCTCTCATGTTATCTCCTTTATTCAGCCTGTAATTTTTCTAGTGACAAGCCACAGTAATATAATTCCATCTGCAGGAATAATTTTGTCTTCTTAATAAACTCAACAGTACTTTCTTCACAGATTGATGTTTGACTATTATTTATAAAGTCATACTGACAGGCACCTAAGCTTCCGTTATCACCTTTCCAACTATATACATAGGTGATAGAACGATTGCTATAAGTAAATGTCTTGTTCGCAAAATCAATGCGATAACTTTCATTCTCATTGAATTTATTGCTATAGACATCTTCAGATTCTTTGGTGTAATTCAGACGTGAAACTAGTCTCTTTTTGAAGGTTGCTGTAACTGTATCCTCTTCAGAATCATCATCTGTTGTTACTGTTTGAATTGAACTTGTATCAATGTCTTTGTAATAAACATATGCACTTTCAGCTTGTTTTGTTTCATCACTGATAGATACTGTTGTTTCACCAAATTTTAGATAGTTTATTTCACTTTCATATTTGATATTTACTGCCTGTCCATTTGTCTTGATTGAAGTATCGAAAACTGCTGTTTCTTTAATATAGTGCTGATTTTCATCAAATGACACATGAATTTCGTTACTTGTAATATCAAATGAATCAAAATTCTTTAAGCCATAGGAATCATATCGATTTAAGAAAATTTCTTTCGCACGTTCTGCTTGAAGTTGTATCGTATACTCATTTTTATTTTTCTTGATAGTTGCGATATCTCCTGCTTCAAATACATATGGATCAAGTGGTACTAGCATCGTCTTTTTCAGATTACTAAAATCCATATCCTCATAGTAATTTACAGAGTTATATGTGTTATACAATCTGCCACCGTAGTAATTACCACTTAGTTCTGATAACATTCCATCCGCATTGATATGTTGCTCATAATGGGCAGTATCACCATCTACTTCTAATACTCCATCCATAAGATATGTATCTAGTGTTTTATCACTATAAGTCATCGTGTATTTTGACTGTACACTTACTGTCCACGAAGATTCAATCTTACGATTTTTTAATGCTGCAGTATATTCACCTAATGTAGAATCATCTACCTGAATCGTTTGTTCTACATTTGACTGTTGCACAGTACGCTGGCCGCATCCTGCCAATAATAGTACAGCAATGCATAATATTTTAATCATTTTCATATGTAATTATTATATCAATCTTTAAACTCTTATACGATAGAAAGCCGCCAAATCTTAAGATAAAAAAGACCGTATATCAATGATATACGATCTGTCTTTTTGATTAAACTAATTCGATATAAGCCATTGGAGCAGCATCGCCACGACGAACACCTGTCTTAACAACACGTGTATATCCGCCCTTACGATCAGCGTACTTAGGAGCTACTTCTTCAAATAACTTCTTTAATACTGTCTGTCCTGTCTTTTCATCAGCTACAACATTTCTTACGAAAGCAGCAGCCTGACGACGAGCAGCTAAATCACCTTTCTTACCTAAAGTGATTAACTCATCAACTACAGATCTCATATCTTTAGCTTTAGCTTCTGTTGTTTCTACTTTGCCATACATGATGACAGAAGTAGCTAAGTTTCTCAACATAGCTTTGCGGTGATCAGCATTTCTGCCGAATTTACGATTCCACATAAACCTTCCTCCTGTTAATCAAAGGATTTGAAGCCCAAACCAAGTTCAATGAGCTTATCCTTAACCTCTTTTAATGATTTCTTACCGAGGTTACGGACTCTCATCATTTCATCCTCGGTCTTTTGTGTCAGTTCATCAACTGTCTGAATTCCGGCACGTTTTAAGCAGTTGTAAGAACGTACAGATAAGTCAAGATCTTCAATCATCATCTGCTGTCCCTTGCTTGGCTGCTCTGTATTACCTTCCTTAAGTACATCATCCATTTGTAGTACTTCATCGTTAATACCAGCTACGATATCTAGGTGATCCATTAAAATCTTAGCTGCCATTGCAATCGCCTTCTGTGGATTGATGGAACCATCAGTCCAAACTTCGAGTGTAACAGCATCATATTTAACATCTTCACCTACACGTGTTGGTTCAACGTTGTAAGCAACTTTTTCAACTGGTGTGTAAATAGAGTCAGTAAATACTGTACCAATTCCTTGAGAGGAACCTTGGTTTAGTTGCTTGTTTAAATCAGCACTAATATAACCACGGCCATTCTTAGCCTTTAATTCCATCTCTAATGTTACATCTTTTTCTAGGTGCGCAATCTCCAAGTCTTTGTTAATAACTTCAACTTGAGCTGGGCAAATAATATCACCAGCAGTGATTGTGCATGGTCCCTTCGCAGAGATCTGTAATGTATAGACCTCATCGTCCTCAATCTTCATAACTAACTGCTTTAACTGCAAGATAATCATGGAAACGTCTTCTCTCACACCTGGGATAGATGTAAATTCGTGGTATACGCCATCAACCTTGATGGAGAATACTGCGGCTCCCGGTAGAGATGAAAGTAGGACCCTGCGAAGCGCATTCCCGATTGTTGTACCAAATCCTCTCTCTAATGGAGAAAGGACAAACTTACCATAATTTTCAGATTCTACGTATTCCTGTACTTCGAAATCGGCGCGTTCAAATTTTTGCATGCTTCAATCCTCCTGTTCTAATGATTAACCGCGCGGTCTCTTTGGCGGACGGCATCCGTTATGAGGGATCGGAGTTACATCATTAATAACGGTAATCTCTAAACCTGCTGTCTGTAAAGAACGAACTGCTGATTCACGACCAGCACCTGGTCCCTTAACATTTACTTCTACGCTCTTCATACCCTGTTGAACAGCTGCTTTACCAGCTGCTTCAGCGCATAACTGTGCAACATAAGGAGTTGACTTACGTGAACCCTTATATCCTAAAGCACCAGCTGAGCTCCAAGAAATAACGTTACCTGCTTCATCAGAAATAGTAACGATTGTGTTGTTGAATGTTGAATGAATATGAGCAATACCTTTTGCTACATTGCGGCGGGCCTTCTTCTTACGAATCACAGCGCCTTTTTTCTTTGTGTTAGCTGCCATTATACCCTCCTATTACTTCTTCTTATTAGCGACAGTACGACGTGGACCTTTTCTTGTACGAGCGTTTGTACGTGTACGTTGTCCGCGAACTGGTAATCCTCTTCTATGACGGATTCCACGGTATGAACCGATTTCCATTAGTCGCTTAATATCTAATGCTCTATCACGGCGGAGGTCACCCTCAGTCTTAATAGCATCAATCTTTTCACGGATTGCAGTTTCCTGTGCATCCGTTAAGTCGTTTGTACGTGTGTGTTCGTCGATTCCACAAGCAGCAAGGATATTCTTAGCTGTTGTAGGGCCGATTCCATAAATGTATGTCAATGATACGCCGATAACTTTGTTACGCGGAATATCGACACCAGCAAAACGTGGCATATTTAGTTATCCTCCCTTTAATTAACCCTGTCTCTGCTTATGCTTAGGGTTTTCACAGATGACCATAACAACGCCCTTGCGCTTGATCACTCTGCACTTATCACAAATTGGTTTTACAGATGGTCTTACTTTCATTTTTATTTGCCTCCTGGACAATTCTACCAAAAACTTTTACTTATGTCTGTAGGTAATTCGCCCACGTGTTAAATCATATGGTGAAATCTCAACGGTGACCCGGTCTCCCGGTAAAATGCGAATGTAATTCATACGGATTTTACCAGCAACGTGGGCACGGATCTCGTGACCATTTTGAAGCTTCACCAGGAAATTTGCATTTGGAAGTGTTTCTTCCACAATGCCATCAATTTCAATTACGTCCTGTTTGCTCATCTTACTCACTTTCTTTATATGAGTTCTGGAAAGGGATTTAATCCCTTTCCAACTCAATATTTTTAAGCATTCTTCTCAAGAGCTTTTTTAATATCTTCAAATACTTTTTCCGGTACTTGTGCAGCATCAATATGTGTTACTACACCCTTTTGATCATAATAATCAATGACCGGTTTTGTACTTGACTCATAAGCTTCCATACGAACCTTTAATTGTTCAACTGTATCGTCTTTACGCTGTTGAAGTTCACTTCCGCAAACATCACATACGCCTTCAACTTTACTTGGATGATTATGAATATGATAAATTGCCCCGCACTTTGGACAGATGCGACGTCCTGTAATTCTCTCTTCAAGAATTTCGAACTTCACCTGTAAGTCGATAACTGCATCAACTTCTTTTCCAATCTTCTCAGCAATCTTGTCGAAGACTTCAGCCTGTACTAATGTACGTGGGAAGCCATCTAAGAGATAACCATTTGCGCAGTCTGGTTGTTGAATACGATCTTCAACCATTGCGTTAATTAAATCATCTGGTACAAGTTTACCTTGATTCATATAACTTTGAGCCTCAAGGCCTAAAGCTGTGCTATTACGCACATTCTCTCTTAGCATATCGCCAGTAGAGATGTGTGCGATATTGTATTCCTTTAGGATTAGGTCGGACATTGTGCCCTTACCTGCTCCTGCAGGACCCATGATCAGAATATTCATATCTTATTGCCTCTTTCCAAACTTATCTCAAGAATCCCTTGTATGACTTCTGTGTTAACTGACCCTTCAATTGTTTAACAGTTTCCATTGCGACACCGACAACAATGATGATACCAGTTCCACCTACAGCAGTTGCTTGGGATAGTGGAGTAAACATGGTTAGTAAATAAGGAACTACAGCAATTAGTGTCAATCCAATTGCGCCAAGTACTGTAATTCGGTTCAATACCTTATGCAGATATGTCTTAGTCTCATTACCTGGACGAATACCAGGGATATAAGCACCAGACTTACCAAGGTTTTCAGCAACCTTTTCTGGATCTACCTGCAAGTCAGTATAGAAGAATGTGAACAGGATTGTTAATACTGCATAGAGTCCAAGACCGGTTGGTGTACTCAATGAGAGCCACTGGTTTAGTTTATTATACAGGTCAGTATTAATAAAACTAATTACGATCTGTGGAGCCATCATAATACTCTGTGCAAAAATGACAGGAATTACGGATGCACTATTAATTTTGAGTGGTAAGAATGTAATATCGCTACCACTACGTGCTGCGGAACTGTTTGTATACTGGATAGGAATCTTACGCACTGCTGTCTCCATAATAATTACAAATACAACAATTGCTAGATATAGAATGCAATACAATGCGAACTGTAGAATACCATTGAACAATTCACCTTGTGTTGTTCCACCAGCTAGAATCTGATATACCTGCATAAATGTTGCTGGCATATTAGAAACAATACCCGCGAAGATGATAATGGATAAACCATTACCGATACCCTTCATTGAGATGCGGTCACCAATCCATATGAGGAACATGGATCCCGCAGTCATGACGGTTGCAGTATATAGGTATCCTGAAAGATTTGCATTTGTCAGGACGCCATACTGCTTATCGAATCCATATACCAAGGAATATGCTTGAACAAATGCCAATACAACTCCTAGGTATCTAGTAATTCGTTCAATTTTCATTCGACCTGTCTGTCCAGATTTTGTCATTTCCGTTAATGACGGAATAACATCCATGGATAACAACTGAATGATAATACTTGCTGTGATATATGGTGAGACACCCATCGCAAAGATGGATAATCTTTCAAGTGCACCACCACCCAGCATATTCATAATGCTGAGTAGTGAGTTATTTGCAAGTGATTGAGCTAGCGATTCCGTGTTTACACCCGGAACAGGTAGAGCAGCTCCGACGCGATAGATCAGCAGCATTGCTAAAGTAAAGAATATTCTATTGCGAGTTTCCTTATTCTTAAACAAGCTGACGAACGTATGCATCATATTAGAGAACCTCTACTTTTCCGCCTGCTGCTTCAATAGCACTCTGTGCTGTCTTTGAGAACTTCTCAGCCTTAACAGTGAGTTTCTTCTCAAGCTTACCGCAACCGAGTACCTTAACACCGTCAAGGTGCTTCTTAACAAGGCCTGCAGCCTTAAGAGCTTCGTAATCAACTGTTACGCCATCTTCGAACTTGTTCAAGTCCTCAACGTTAACAATTGCATACTCCTTACGAGTATAGTTTGTGAAACCTCTCTTAGGCATTCTCTTGAAGAATGGTGTCTGTCCACCTTCAAATCCAATCGCAACACCACCGCCGCTACGAGCGTTCTGACCTTTGTTACCCTTTCCGGAAGTCTTACCTGTACCGGAACCTTGGCCACGACCGATTCTCTTTCTGTTAGAGCGGGAACCTTCTGTATATGTTAATTCATTTAGTTTCATCAGGACCCTCCTTATCGAATCTCAGCGACTTTCTTATCGCGAGTCTTAGCAATTTCATCTACTGTACGCATACCCTTTAATGCTTCTAATGTTGCATAAACAACATTGACAGGTGTACGTGAACCGATAACCTTAGAAAGGACATCTGATACACCAGCAAGCTCTAATACGGAACGTACTTCACCACCGGCGATAACACCAGTACCAGGTGCAGCTGGAGCTAAGAATACAGTTGTTGAACTGTGCTTGCTCTTAATTGCATGTGGAACTGTACGGTAGTTATCAACGAGGTTAACGCTGAATACATTCTTTGTAGCTGCTTCTGTAGCCTTCTTGATAGCATCTGGAACTTCGGCTGCTTTACCCATACCGAATCCGATTCTACCCTTCTTATCACCAACAACAACTAGTGCTGCAAAGCGCATTCTACGTCCACCCTTTACAGTCTTGCTGACACGGTTAATGGAGACTACTACTTCTTCGAACTCTTTTGGTTCGCGTTTCTTGAAACTCTTCTTATCGTTCTGCATTTCGTACTCTCCTTCCTTAGAACTTCAAGCCAGCTTCTCTAGCTGCATCAGCTAAAGCCTGGACTCTTCCGTGATATACATAACCGCCACGGTCGAAACGTACTGCTTCGATCTTAGCTTCTTTGCACTTGTTAGCGATAGCTGCGCCAACCTTCTTAGCTGCTTCGATGTTTCCACCATTCTCAAGCTTTAACTCAAGAGAACTTACAGCACATAAAGTTGTACCTGTTGTATCATCAATTACCTGTGCATAGATGTTTGCATTGGAACGGAATACATTTAGTCTTGGGCACTCAGGAGTACCGTTTACGACGTTACGTACACGCTTATGACGACGAATACGTTCTGCATTTTTATTTGCTAATTTAATCATTACTTAGTCTCTCCTTTCCCTTACTTCTTGGCAGCTGCAGTCTTACCTTCCTTACGGCGAACAACTTCGTCAACATAACGAATACCCTTTCCACCGTATGGTTCTGGCTTCTTAGTAGCTCTAACTACTGCTGCAAACTGACCTACAATCTGCTTATCGATACCACTTACGTTGATAGATGAAGCATCTGGTACTTCAACCTTAACTTCTGATGGTACTTCAAATTCTACTGGGTGTGAGAAACCAACGTTAAGAGTTAGTTTATTACCTGATAAAGCTGCACGGTAACCAATACCTACAATCTTCATCTTCTTAACAAAGCCTGTGTGAACACCTTCAACCATGGAAGCTAACAAGGCACGAGTTGTACCATGTAACTGCTTTGTATGTTTCTCTTCATTTGGACGTTTAACTGTAGCGATACCTTCGTCCACACTGATCTCCATTAATGGAGAGAACTTCTTAGTCAGTGTTCCCTTAGGGCCTTTTACAGTCACCTCATTACCTGCACCGATAGTAATTTCTACGCCAGCAGGAACGGTAATCGCTTTATTTCCGATACGTGACATTTTTTATTTCCTTTCTCTAATTACCACACGTAAGCGATAACTTCGCCGCCGATGTGTAATTTACGTGCTTGTTTGTCTGTCATCATTCCATTTGATGTGGAAATGATAGCAATGCCTAATCCGTTTAATACCTTAGGAATTTCATCACCCTTAGCATAAACGCGAAGACCTGGCTTAGATATTCTCTTGATGCCGCTGATTACACGACCATCTTTGAGAGTAACAACGATCTTCTTTTCAATTCCTTCGCCTGTTACAGCGTAGTTGTCAATGTAACCTTCGCTCTTTAAGATCTTAGCAATTTCAACCTTAACCTTTGAAGCTGGAGCTACGTCAACTGTTGTCATGCGTGCTTGAACTCCATTACGGATTCTTGTAAGCATGTCAGCAATAGGATCTGTCATATTCATCTCGTGCTACCTCCTTACCAGCTTGCCTTCTTAACTCCAGGAATCTGGCCCTTGTAAGCCAATTCACGGAAGCAGATACGGCATAATTTGTACTTTCTTAATACTGAATGTGGACGTCCACATCTCTCGCAACGTGTGTACTCGCGTGTGGAGAACTTAGCAGGACGTGACTGCTTAACTTTTAAACTTGTTTTTGCCATTCTCAGCTCTCCTCTTTCTACTTAGCAAATGGCATGCCCATTCCCTTGAGCAATGCATATGCTTCTTGATTAGATTGCGCAGTTGTTACGATAACGATATCCATACCACGAACCTTGTTAACCTTATCGAAGTTGATTTCAGGGAAGATTAACTGTTCCTTAACACCTAATGTGTAGTTACCACGACCATCAAATGCTGTAGCACTTACACCACGGAAGTCACGTACACGTGGAAGAGAAATGTTGAATAACTTATCTAAGAATTCATACATTCTTTCGCCACGTAATGTAACCTTACATCCGATAGGCATATCTTCACGAAGCTTGAAGTTCGCGATGGACTTCTTAGCCTTTGTGATTACTGGTTTTTGACCAGCGATTAATGTTAATTCTTCAACAGCTTCGTCGAGAAGTTTTGAATTAGCAATTGCATCACCAACACCCATGTTGATAACAACCTTAACGATCTTTGGTGCCTGCATTGTACTTGTATAGTTGAATTCCTTCATTAAAGAAGGCTTAACTGTTTCCGTGTACTTTTCTAATAAACGGTTCATTATTTCTTGCCTCCTTTAACTTCTGCTCCGGACTTCTTGTAAACACGAATCTTGTTACCCTTGTCATCTACCTTGATAGATACACGGCTAGCTGCCTTCGCCTTCTTGTCATAGAGCATTACATTAGAAGCGTCAATAGCTGCTTCCTTTTCAACAACGCCACCTTCTGGGTTCTGCTGAGTTGGCTTCAAAGTCTTCTTAACAACGTTAACGCCTTCAACGATAACCTTGTTTGTCTTTGGATTAACTGCCTTAACTTCAGCAACTGTTCCCTTATAGTGACCGCTGATTACCTTGACTGTATCGCCTGTCTTGATTTTCATCGATTCGGCCTCCCTTATAACACTTCCGGTGCAAGGGAAACAATCTTCATGAATCCCTTATCACGGAGTTCCTTAGCAACCGGACCGAAGATACGTGTTCCGACCGGTGTGTTATCATCCTTGATGATGACAGCCGCATTGTCGTCAAACTTAATGTAACTGCCGTTTTCGCGACTGATACCGTAAACTGTACGAGCGATTACACACTTAACAACCTGACCTTCCTTAACGGATCCGTTAGGTGAAGCTTTCTTAACTGCACATACAACGATATCGCCGATGTTAGCGCTCTTGCGCTTACTGCCGCCTAAACATCTGATAACCAATACTTCTTTGGCACCGGTGTTGTCAGCAACGTTTAATCTGCTTTCATTCTGAATCATATTTTCTCCTCCTGTGCCTTAAAGAATTACTGCTTTTTCAACAATCTTCACTAAGCGGAAATGCTTGTCCTTACTTAATGGTCTTGTTTCCATTACTTCTACAACGTCACCAATACGTGCTTCGTTGTTCTCGTCATGAGCTTTGAAAGTATTGGAATACTTAACACGTCTGCCATATAAAGGATGGCTCTTTGTAGTAGCGATTTCAACGACAATTGTCTTGTCCATCTTATCGGAAACAACTGTTCCGCGAAGGACTTTACGTCTATTTCTTTCTTCCATTTTTAGCCCCTCCTTTATTTAGCCTGCGCACTAGCGCGTTCTGTTAATACTGTCTTAATACGAGCGATAGTCTTCTTGATATCTCTCATTCGAGCAGGATTCTCGAGGTTTCCTGTAGCCTGTGCAAAGCGCAGAGTATACAGTTCTTCCTTCAAAGATGTGACTTCCTTCTCGAGTTCTTCATTACTTAGATCTCTGATTTCCTTCACATTCATGATGTTTATTTAGCCTCCTCTGCTGTCTTCTTTGTAAAGCGTGTCTTTACACAGAGCTTGTTTGCTGCAAGACGTAATGCCTCACGAGCAACTTCTTCGCTTACACCAGCAACTTCAAATAGGATTCTTCCCTTTTGAACTACTGCTACCCAATGGTCTGGTGAACCTTTACCGGAACCCATACGTACTTCCAAAGGCTTCTTAGTCTTTGCAAGTTGTGGGAACACCTTGATCCAAACCTTACCACCACGGTTCATATAACGTGTCATAGCGATACGTGCAGCTTCCAACTGGTTACTGCTTACATAAGCACCTTCGTCAGCTACTAATCCGAATTCACCAAATGCCAACTTTGTGCCAGCCTTTGACTTTCCTTCATAGCTTAAACGGTGAGGTCTTCTGTATTTTGTTCTATTTGGCATTAACATATTTATTCTTGACCTCCTTTAGCTTCTTCTGCTACAGGAGCAGCTTCTACTTGAGCAGGACGTGCAGCGCGATTGCCTGTTGGCTTTCTGTCATTACGGCCACCACGTCTGTTATTGTTTCTGCGGTCATTTCTTGCTGGACGGTTAGGAGCTTCTGGTTCCTTAACCATTTGTCCTGGAAGAACTTCACCACGGCAGATCCAAACCTTAACGCCTAACTTACCATAAGTTGTAGTTGCTTCTTCGGCAGCGTAGTCAATATCACTTCTGAGTGTATGAAGAGGAACGACACCTCTTGCATAACCTTCCTGACGAGCGATTTCTGCACCGCCTAAACGACCCTTAGCCAATGTCTTGATACCCTTAGCACCAGAGCGCATTGTCTGTTGGATTGCCTTCTTCTGTGCAATACGGAAAGACTGACGTGCTTCCAACTGTTCACAGATACGACGTGCAACAAGACGAGCATCTAAGTCAGGATTTGCTACAGCAATTACGTCAACCTTAACGTTCTTGCCACCTGTTAACTTAGATAACTTCTTCTTAAGAACTTCCATCTTATCCTTGTCGCCATCTTTTCCAAGCATAGCGCCTGGACGAGCACAACGAACGATAACCTTAACGTCCTTCTTGCCTGTACGTTCAATCTCTACGCGAGAGATATATGCGTCCTTCAATTCCTTTTCTAGGAATTTACGAACCTTGACATCTTCGTTCAGAAGATCTCCGAAATCAGCTTTATTTGCGTACCATCTAGAATCCCAGTCACGGATTACGCCGACGCGCATGCCGATTGGGCTTACTTTCTGTCCCATGTTCTGACCTTCCTCCCTTACTTCTCATCTGAAACCACAACTGTGATGTGGCTTGTTCTCTTTAAAATCTGTGCTGCATTACCCTTAGCTCTTGGCATGAAACGCTTGAGGACTACACCTTCATTAGCATAGCAAGCCTTGATATATAGGTTTTCTGCATTTAATTGATTGTTATTTGTTGCGTTGGCAGCTGCACTCTTTACAACCTTAGCTACTGCTGTAGCTGCGTGGTTAGGAGTGAACTTTAAGATTGCCAATGCTTCTTCAACGCTTCTTCCACGTACCATGTCTAAGACAAGACGAACTTTACGAGGAGTGAAACGAACTGTCTTTGCTGTTGCTCTTACATCCATGTTATTTTTCCTCCTTACGCCTTCTTGTCGTCGCCATGACCGCCGTACTTACGTGTTGGCACGAATTCACCAAGCTTGTGTCCAACCATGTCTTCTGTTACATAAACTGGAACGTGTTCCTTACCATTATGAACAGCGAATGTGTGCTCAACGAAGCTAGGGAAAATCGTTGAACGGCGAGACCATGTCTTAATTACTTCATTCTTATGTGCTTCATTCTGTGCTTCAACCTTCTTTAATAGGCTAGCATCACAGAATGGGCCTTTTTTCAAACTTCTGGACATTTTTTATGTTCTCCTTTCAACTATTTTCCATTACGTCTTCTGACGATGTACTGATTACTCTTATTCTTTGGCTTACGAGTCTTAACACCCATAGCCTTCTTGCCCCATGGTGTCATAGGTGACTTACGTCCAACTGGCGCTCTACCTTCACCACCACCGTGTGGGTGATCAACTGGGTTCATTGCAGAACCACGTACTGTAGGACGGATACCCATCCATCTGGAACGACCAGCTTTACCTAAGTTGATTAAGTTATAATCACCGTTACCAACTGCACCAACTGTAGCGCGGCAGTTGCTATGAACACGGCGAACTTCACCGGATGATAAACGAATTGTTACGAAGTTTCCTTCAGAACCAAGGATCTGAGCAGAACATCCAGCAGCACGTGCCATCTGTCCACCCTTACCAGCTGTAAGTTCAATGTTGTGAACTACTGTTCCATCAGGAATATTCTTCAATTCCATCGCGTTACCAATCTTAATATCCACTGCCACACCGGAGATAACTGTGTCACCAACGTGTAAGTCAGCTGGGCAAATGATATAACGCTTTTCACCATCTAAATAGTGTAATAATGCGATGTTTGCATTTCTGTTTGGATCGTATTCGATTCCAGCAACTTTAGCAGGAACATTGTCCTTATTTCTTCTAAAGTCGATAATTCTATACTTTTGCTTAACGCCTCCACCCTGATGACGAGTAGTAATGCGTCCTGTGTTGTTGCGTCCACCCTTCTTGTTTAGTGGAGCAAGCAGGCTCTTCTCTGGAGTTGACTTTGTAATACGGTCATTGCTCAGAGTGGACATATTTCTACGTCCGGCACTGGTAGGCTTGTATTTTACGATTGCCATTTTCTTTCACTTTTCCTTTCGCAATTTTCCGGAGATAGCGAATTCCTCCGATAGTTAATTCTCTTATTTATCGCTATTGAAGATATCGATTGTAGCACCTTCAGGTAATGTAACAATTGCCTTCTTATAAGCAGATGTTGTACCTTCGTAGCGGCCCATTCTCTTCTTCTTAGGATGAACGTTAACGATATTAACGCGTTCTACTTTAATGTTGTAGATTTCCTTGATTGCCTGAGCAACAGAAACTTTGTTTGCATTCTTAGCAACTTCAAATGTTACCTTATTGAAGCTATCTTGAAGCTTCATTGTCTTTTCTGTTACGAGTGGTCTAACAATAATGTCACGTGCGCTCATTATGCAAATACCTCCCCAGCCTTTTCAGCAGCCTTTTCTGTGAAGACTACCTTATCAGCATTTACAATGTCATATACATTTAAGCTTGACACTGTTACAACTAATGCATTTGGAATGTTTCTCATTGAAACATATGCATTGTCGAAGTCCTCATCAGCCTCAGCCACGAATAATGTCTTGCGGTCGAAACCGAAAGCATTCATCAAAGCTACAGCCTTCTTTGTCTTAATCTCATCGAATGATAAGTTCTCTAGAACAGTTAATGAACTTTCCTGAAGCTTTTCACTCAATGCAGAACGTAAAGCCAACTGACGAACCTTACGGTTTAACTTGAAATCATACTTACGTGGTTGTGGTCCAAATGCGATACCACCATGTCTCCATTGTGTAGCGCGTGTAGAACCCTGACGAGCACGACCAGTACCCTTTTGACGGAATGGCTTCTTACCTGTTCCGGATACTTCAGCTCTAGTTAATGTAGCGTGTGTTCCCTGTCTTAAACCTGCTTGGTAGACGAGGATCGCATCATACATTGCTTGCTGATTTGGTTCGATGCCAAATACAGCATCAGATAGCTCGATGGACTTAACAGCCTTAGCTTCCTGATTGAATACATCAATTTTAGCCATTGATCAAATCCTCTACTTTCCTTCAGCTTCAGTAACTGCTGTAGCAGCTAATTCAGCTTCGATTGTTTCAGAAACCTTTTCTAGTTCCTCTGCAACAGTAACACCTTCATAAGAAATTAATTCAGGAACTGAAACTTCCTTAACTGGCTTAACTGTTGTCTTGATAACAACCAATCCCTTACGTGGTCCTGGAACATTACCCTTAACAAGGATGTATCCTTCTTTAGCGTCAACCTTAACGATTGTTAAGTTCTGATTAGTTGTTGTGTAAACACCTTCTTGACCAGGCATTACTGTACCCTTGTTAACTACGCCGTTGTTACGACCGTTAGTTGCAAGAGAACCGATATGTCTGTGGTGGCCTGAACCGTGTGTCATTGGTCCGCGAGCAGCGTTGTTACGAACGATTGTTCCGCTGTAACCCTTACCCTTGCTTGTTCCCTGTACGTCTACAACGTCACCAACCTTGAACAAGTCAGCCTTAACTTCAGCACCTACTTCAAGGTTCATCATCTCATCAGCTCTGAGTTCCTTGATGTAATGCTTAGGAGCTGTATTAGCTTTCTTAGCATGTCCGATAGCAGGCTTGTTGGAACGATGTTCCTTAACATCCTCATAGCCTAACTGAACTGCTTCGTAGCCATCAGTTTCCTTTGTTTTCTTTTGTAGTACAACGTTCGGTTTTACATCGATCACTGTTACAGGAATCAGAGTTCCTTCGATCGTGAATACCTGGGTCATACCAAGCTTACGTCCTAAAATACCCTTCATTTGTATTTACCTCTGTTCCTTTCTACAACTTGATTTCGATATCAACTCCAGAAGGCAAATCCAATCTACTTAATGCATCGATTGTTTCTGCGGATGGGCCGATAATTTCGATCAATCTCTTGTGTGTACGGATTTCGAATTGCTCACGAGCATCCTTGTACTTGTGGACAGCGCGAAGTACTGTAATAACTTCACGCTCAGTAGGCAGCGGAACAGGTCCGACGATCTTCTTTGCGCCGTGGCTTGTAGCTGTCTTAACGATCTTTTCGCTAGCAGCGTCTAAGCTTCTGTTCTCGTAAGCCTTCAGACGAATTCTTACTGAGTTCTTTGCCATGAATTTTTCCTCCTTATATTCACTCCGTTATCTTGTAACGGATCGCTCCGCGGAAGTTCCCTGGTTATCACACCATGCTGTGACAACGCACATCGGCGTGCCAGCAATCTTCCACATCTACACGAGTGCTTCAATATAGTAACACTACTAAAACCCTTTTGCAATCACTTTTTTTGATATTTTTACTCTTTTTATTTCGATGTGTTTTTTGACCGTTTTTCAATAAAAACACATCCCTTTCAATGTGAAAGCCTTCTCATTTCATTTTTATTTCAGCATATCATCCAAGCTAATTTTTATTTATATATATAATATTGTTAGAAAAAGACCCTGTATTTGGAGTGAACCCAATTTCTTGGACACTGTAATTTACAGACATGATAAGGCTTGATTCCTTGCCTGGCAAGGAGTTAGGCCTTTTAATTTTGTCTGTATTCTTTCTTCGTTGTAATAGTGTATGTATTCATTCATGGCACTTTCTAGCTCATCTAAGGTTTTGAATTCGTATTCATGTCCATAGAACATCTCATTCTTCATCTTTCCAAAGAAGTTCTCCATCACACAGTTATCTAAGCAGTTTCCCTTACGTGACATCGATTGGATGATTCCATATTCACGTAGAGTATTATGGTATTGATTCATTTGATATTGCCATCCTTGATCAGAATGGAATATTAGTCCTTCTATATGTGGATGTTTCTGAAATGCGATAGTAAGCATATTGGAAATCTGTTCATAATTTGGGTGTTTGGATATGTCCCAAGATACAATTTCTCTATTATGCATATCTAGGATTGGTGATAGATACAGCTTGCCAGCAGCTATATGGAACTCTGATACATCTGTTGTCCATTTCTCATTCACTGTATTTGTTGAGAAGTTACGTTTGTAATATGTATTATGATTCTCTTCATCAATAACGACATCTAGTAAGTGGTTCTTTACTGTACCATTCATATTGCCTTTGTATGATTTGTATTTAGCTTTAGGTGTATTTCCAAATAGACTCATCTTATGCATGAGTCTTTGTACTGTCTTATGATTGATCGTTGGATACAGCTTTCTGATTTCCAGATAAATACGTCGATATCCGTATCTTCCCTTATGGGTATAGAAAACATTGATGATATCATTCATAACATCATCATACTTGAAATCACTATCTTGTTTGTCTTTCCAATAATAGTAGTCAGAGCGGCTGATATGATAAGGCAAGTGTGTGCTGTCATTGATTGTTTGAATGATAAATCTAACAGGCACTTGTAGTTCTTGCCTTAGCTCCGATATCGCTCTAACTATTTCTTCTTTTCTCGTGCTTCTCTTTCCGCAACTAAGGCATCTAATTTTTTTATGAATTCGTTCTCTATTAATAACCTCAAGTTCTGCTCGCGTAGGAACTTGTTTTCTTTCTCTAACTCCTCGATTGTTTTCTTCTTTGGCATGTCGTTCTCGCTTCCTTATAACGACATTATATCCATTTTCTTTGTATTCTTTAATCCATCTAAGTAGAATACTATCGGTAGATAATCCTAAATCTATTGACACGCTCTTTATTGACTCATGAAGTGTTAATACTCTATAGATGGCTTCTTCTTTAAATTCAGCAGAGTAATCATGATAAATATGGCGTAGAATATCAATTCCATGTCTATCAACTAGTCTAACAATATATTTAATTTTAGATTTTTGCATTTTCCATTTTAAATGGAGTTGCGGAATTGTGAATCCACGTTTACGTTCATTGTAGATTTGGACTTTGTCTTCAAATGTAAATTTCATAATAAAAGTGAACCTCCTAAGTTGTTGTCCAACTTTTGGGGTTCACTTCATTTTGTGGGTTTTTTAGTGCACCAGACAAGACTTGAACTTGCACGAGTTGCCTCATACGCCCCTCAAGCGTACGTGTCTGCCGATTCCACCACTGGTGCATCGCTCAAATATTATAGCAACCTCCACATCTATCGTCAATGAAAACATCTGCATTTTAAGTGGGTTTGGGTTGTAATTTATGGCTATAAAATATATAATTTATCCGCTTATGCTTAAAAGAAGGTGAAGAGAAGATGGATTATCAAAAGATTATTAACATTGCTGTTATTGCTCACGTTGATGCTGGAAAATCAACGCTAGTAGACGCATTCCTCAAACAGAGTCACGTATTTAAAGATAACGAGAAGGTTGTAGACTGCATTATGGACTCCAACGATCTCGAACGTGAAAGAGGAATTACGATTTATTCCAAGAACTGCTCTGTAACATACAAAGACTACAAGATTAATATCGTTGATACACCTGGTCACGCAGACTTCTCTTCTGAAGTTGAGCGTATTATCAAAACAGTTGATACGGTTATCTTGTTAGTAGACTCAGCAGAAGGACCAATGCCACAGACACGTTTCGTGTTACAGAAGTCATTAGAAGCAGGTCTACGTCCTATTTTATTAATCAATAAGATGGATAAGCAGGATGCTCGTGCTAATGAAGTTATCGATGAAGTATATGAATTGTTCCTCGAACTAAACGCAACTGATGATCAGTTAGACTTCCCAATCCTATTTGGTAAGGCTAGAGAGGGTATTGTTAATTACGAGCAGGATGGTACAAATGAAGATATCGTCCCACTATTTGAAACAATTATCCATCATACACAAGCTTATCCAAACTTGATTGATGAGCCAGTACAGATGCAAATTAGTGCACTCGCTTATGATGATTATATTGGACGTTTAGGAATTGGACGTGTATATAAAGGTACATTAAAGGCCGCAACATCTTATACAGTATGTAATGCGGATGGTAGTGCACATCAAGGAAAGACAAACCAGATTTTTATCTACAAGGGATTGAGTCGCGTTTCTGTTGATGAAGTGCAGTGTGGTGAGATTTGCATGATTTCTGGTATCCCTGATATTAATATTGGTGATACACTCTGTCCTCAAGGTTCTCCAGATCCAATGCCAATGTTAAAGATTGAAGAGCCAACACTTTCCATGAACTTCATGGTTAATGATTCTCCATTTGCTGGACAAGTTGGTAAGTTTGTAACTTCACGTAATATTCGTGAACGTTTAGATAAAGAACTTGAAGTAAACGTTGGTTTAAAGGTTGAAGATACAGATTCTACAGATACATTCAAGGTATCTGGTCGTGGTGAATTACACTTAACAATCTTACTAGAACAGATGCGTCGTGAAGGCTTTGAAATTGCAGTATCTCGTCCTGAAGTTATTATGAAGAAGATTGATGGTGTAACATGTGAACCTATCGAGGAAGTTGTGATTGACGTTCCAACAGAATATTCTGGTTCTGTTATTTCTGCCCTCAATGTACGTAAGGGTATCCTTTCTGACATGGAAGAAATTGGTACATACACACGTATCACTTATAAGTGTCCTACACGTGGATTAATCGGATTTAGATCTGACTTCATCAATATGACACATGGTGAAGGTACAATGGTACAGCGTTTAGATGGTTATGAACCATTCAAGGGAGAAATTCCACAGCGTGAAAATGGTGCACTCATTTCCACTGAAACAGGAAGTGCTATGACATATGCACTTTGGAATATTCAAGAACGCGGTCAATTATTCATTGGCGCACAGACACCTGTCTATGAAGGTATGATTATCGGTGTATCTGCTAAGAA
Organism: uncultured Solobacterium sp.; assembly: GCA_938039295.1. Taxonomy (GTDB): domain Bacteria; phylum Bacillota_I; class Bacilli_A; order Erysipelotrichales; family Erysipelotrichaceae; genus Bulleidia. The sequence continues at coordinate 9,947 of CALHUY010000014.1, read as the reverse complement.
TATGGATATGGGTGTTAACCCAATCAAGAACAAGAAGATGACAGCTGTTCGTTCCACCGGTAACGATGAGGCGATGAAGCTTGTCCCACCACGTATCATGTCATTAGAAGCTGCGATTGAATTTATCAATGATGATGAACTCGTAGAAATTACACCTGAAGATATTCGTATTCGTAAGAAGTATCTAACAGAAATCGATCGTAGAAGACACGCTCGTGAAATTGGAAAGATTGAATCTGAAATGTAATTGATTTATCCTGTTATTGAAAGATAGCAGGATTTTTTCTTTCAGAGGTTATAAAGATGAAAATAGAAAAATTATTAGAAGAGTTGAAAAAAGATCCACGGAATAAAGAATATACAAAGAACGGATATAACCCTATCTTACAGGTGGATGCCAATGCAAAAATCTTAATTATTGGACAAGCTCCAGGATCACACGTAGAACGATCAGGAATTCCTTTCGATGATCAATCTGGTATTCGCTTACGTAAGTGGATGGGAATTGATGATAAGGAATTCTATAGTAAGGATATCGCAATCTTACCAATGGATTTCTACTATCCTGGTAAGGCAAAGACAGGCGATTTACCACCACGCAAGTTTATTGCACAGGAATATCATGAGAAGTTTTTGAAGTTAATGCCAAATATTGAATTGACTTTGTTAGTCGGAAAGTATTCCATCGATTATTATCTTGGAAAAAAGAAAAAGAAGAATCTCACAGAGACAGTTGAAAACTATCAAGAGTATCTTCCAGACTACTTCCCAATTGTTCATCCAAGCCCACTGAACTTTAGATGGCTGGGTAAGAATCCTTGGTTTGAAGAGAAGGTAGTGATTGAACTACAAAAACACGTAAAACAAATTCTAAAATAGAAACCACTGAAATGTGGTTTTTATAATGTTTCTGCATATATTTAATAAAGTATAAATGATGAGCGAAGCCCGCTAGGGTGTATAATATTTATCATAAGTAGAAAAGATAACTACCATTTGACAGGAGGTATCGTAATGAAATGTGCAATTTTTATGGCAGATGGATTTGAAACCTGTGAGGGTCTTATCACTGTTGATTTATTACGTCGTGCAGGTTTAACCATTGATATGATTTCAATGAATGAGACACTGACAGTTACAACATCACATCAAGTGAAGATAGAGGCTGATAAAGTATTTAGCGAGTTTCAAAATGAATATGATGTTATGATTTTGCCAGGTGGAAAACTAGGTACTAAAAATCTTGAAAACAATCAGAAACTCGTTGATTTATATGAAGCACACTTTAAAGCAGGGAAGTTATCCTGTGCCATTTGTGCAGCACCATCGATTTTAGGTCATCGTGGTTTACTACAAGGCAGAAAGTATACCTGTTATCCAACATTTGATGACGCAAGCTTTGGTGCTGAATACCAACAAGTATTGACTGTCAAAGATGGTAACTTGATTACTGGTCGTGGTATGGGTGCGACGATTGATTTTGCATTAAAAATCATTGAAACACTCTGTGATAAACAGACATTAGAAAACGTAAAGAATGGGATTCAATATGAACACTCATTCTTACAACAATAAAAAGGAGTAAAGAAAATGAGCGCAGCTGAAAGATTAATACGTTATTGCAAGATTGATACACAATCAGATCCTGCAAATGAACAAGAAACACCTTCCTCAAAGAAACAATTTGATTTAGCAAACCTTCTCGTTGAGGAATTAAAGGAATTAGGATTACAAGATGTATCCGTTGATGAACATTGTTATGTATACGCAAAACTACCATCAAATACAGATAAAGTAGTTGATACAGTAGGCTTTATTGCACATATGGATACAGCCCCTGATTTTAGTGGAACCAATGTAAATCCACGTATCATTGAAAACTTCGATGGTAATGATATTGCCTTAAATTCAGATGTAACATTATCGATGGAACGTTTCCCATGGATGAAGGAATTCAAGGGTAAGCGTTTAATGGTAACGGATGGTACTACATTACTTGGTGCAGATGATAAGGCTGGTATTACATCCATTATGGAAGCTCTTGTATACTTGCATGAACACCCAGAAGTAAAGCATGGTGAGATAGCAATCGGATTTACACCAGATGAAGAAATTGGAAATGGTCCACGCTTCTTTGATGTAAAGAAGTTTGGCGCCAAGTTTGCCTATACGATGGATGGTGGAACAGTACGTGAATTATCAGATGAAACATTTAATGCGGCATCTGCAGTATTACATTTCAAGGGACGTTCCATTCACCCAGGTTCCGCAAAGAATCGTATGATCAATGCGGCAAAGCTTGCATGTGAATATCAAGCAATGATGCCTGCACATGCAGTACCTGAACATACGGAGTTATGGGAAGGATTTATCCACCTTCATGATATGAAGGGTGATGTAGAAAATGCAGAATTAGAATACATTATTCGTGATCATGATTATCAAAAGTTAACAGCGAAGAAAGAATTAATGTTAAAGGCAGCTGAATTTATCAATACAAAGTATGGAGAAGGTGCTGTCTCAATTGAAATCAAGGATAGCTATCGTAATATGAAGGAAGTATTGGATAAAGATCCAACTGCTGTTGTGATTGCGAAAAAATCCATGGAAGAGTTAGGTATTAACATTCTTCAAGAACCAATCCGTGGTGGAACTGACGGTGCGCAACTTTCCTTCATGGGACTACCATGTCCTAATATCGGTTGTGGTGGTGGAAACTTCCATGGTCGCTTCGAATATTGCGTCATTGATGAATTAGAATTATCTGTACAAGTAATCTTGAAGATTATTCAGAACGTAGCAGAGGTGTAATATGATTTGTACATGTACGATTAATCCTTCGTTAGATTATTACATGGAGTTTTCAGAGCCGCTTGAAGCAGGTAAAACAAATCGTTCCGATTTGGAATACTATGAAGCGGGTGGTAAGGGTATCAATATTTCTATTGTTTTAAGCAACTTAGGTGTACCATCACGTGCATTTGGTTTCCTTGGTGGCTTTACAAAAGATTTCTATATTCGTTTATTAACGAAATATCAGGATATTCGACCTAACTTCTCCTATATCGATGGAAATACACGTATCAATGTAAAGTGTAATTCTACTACCGACACAAACATGAATGCATGTGGTCCGTATATTCAAGATAAAGATTTGGATAATCTAGCAGGAAAACTGAATACTCTATATGAAAACGATGTTCTTGTATTGGCTGGAAATACACCATCTTATACCGTCGAACATATGGTATCCATCTTAAAGAAGTTACAGGCAGATGGCATCAAGGTTGTATTGGATACAGATGCAGAGCTTGTAAAGAGTATGTTATCAACAGAGATTTTCTTGTTGAAGACAACAAAGGAAGAAGTAAAAGAACTTGTATCCTATCCTGTTGAAACAATCGAAGATATGAGCCGTGCAGCGAAAGAACTGCATGCACAAGGTGTAGAAAACGTAATGGTTTTAGATACGGATGGAAATGCGGTACTTGCTTGTAAGGAAGGCACTTTCCAATGTGATGTGCTAGATCCAACAACGATTGTAAATACAGTAGGAACTGGAGATTCTCTTGTTGCGGGATTCTTGATGGAATATAACCGTTCCAGAAATATCGTTGATAGCTTCCGCTTTGGGGCATGTTGCGGTTCTGCAACTGCATACTCTAAGGGTATGGCTACGCGTGAAAAGATTGAATCTTTTTCCCATTCTGTTGAAGTAAGAAAAATAGATTGAGTTTTCTAAATTGTGCTATACTAAAACGCAAAGAAAAGAGGTATCAAATGAAAAAAATCTTAACATGCTTATTAGCAGTTGTATTACTAGCAGGTTGTTTTAATAAAACCGAGAGTAAGAAGAATACATCTTCCGATACACTTACGATTACAAATTCAGTCTCTTTATCTTCTACAAAGGCAGATATGAAGGGCTACAAGTGGATTCGTAATGATGTTGCAAATTTCCAGTTGATTTCACTCAAGGAATCTCTACGTATGTTTGAAGAGGGCGGAACTGGTATTCTCTATTATGGATATACAGAATGTGCTTGGTGTAATCGTGCGGTTCCAGAACTCAACGAAGTTGCTAAAGAACTAAATCTAACAGTGTATTATGTAGACGCTTCCGCAAAAGTTGAAAAAGAAGACTATAAAAAGTTACTAGAATATATTGATCCTGTATTAAAGGTAAATTCTTCTGGTGAAAAAGGCTTCTATGTACCTGCAGTCATTGGTGTTAAGAACGGTAAACTAACTAAGTATCATGTATCACTCTTAGATGGTTTTGAATTATCAAAGGATGATCCAAACAAGCAGTTATCCGATGCACAAAAGCAGGAATTACAGGATATCTATCGCGATATTGCGAAATCAGTCGCTGATTAATCAAGGAAAGGTTTGACCATCTGGTTAAATCTTTTTCTTTTTGAAGTGACATCCTACATTGAAGTATAGCGATGATTATGCTATTTTAAGTGCAAAGATGAGGGAAGTAGTATGCCGAAATTATTAACAGTTATCGTTCCTTGTTATAACGAAGAAGAAAATATCCAATATTTCTACGAAGAATTTTGTAAGAATGATGCTTACTTTTTAAAACATGCAATCATGTATCAATTGATTTTCGTGGATGATGGTTCAACAGATGGAACTGTTACAGAAATCAAGAACTTGCACCAAAGAGATAAGCGTGTAAAGCTCCTATCATTTTCTCGTAACTTTGGCAAGGAAGCCGCAATCTATGCAGGCCTTCAACATGCCTCAGGAAACTTAGTTGCGATTATGGATGTTGACTTACAAGATCCACCATCATTACTCCCGCAGATGATTGATGAGATTTTTGCGGGTGCAGATCAAGTTGTTGCTAGACGTACTGCACGCCAGGGGGAACCACGCATCCGTTCTTGGTTTGCGAAATTATTCTATAAAATCTTAAATTGTTTCTCACAGACAAAAGTTATGGATGGCGCAAGAGACTATCGTGTTATGAATACGCGTGTTGTGGAAGCTGTTCTTTCCGTTACAGAAAAGAATCGCTTTTCCAAAGGAATCTTTAGTTGGGTTGGTTTTAACACGAAGTGGGTTGCATATGAAAATGTACAGCGTAAATACGGTCAAACCAAGTGGTCATTTTGGCAGTTATGGAAATATGCATTTGATGGCCTAACCGCGTACTCCACAGCACTTTTATCGATGTCGTCCTTTGTTGGTGTGCTGTTTTGTGTCCTTTCATTTTTGATGATTATATTTATTGTAATCCGTAAGTTAATGTTTGGTGATCCAACTGCTGGTTGGCCATCACTGGTATGTATTATCTTACTAGCATCTGGACTACAACTATTATCCATTGGTGTGATTGGCCAATACCTAGCAAAGACATATATGGAAGTAAAGAATCGTCCAGTATATATCGTGAAAGAAAAACTATAGGAAACTTGTAATGATAAAGAAACAGCTATATGAATCGGATAGTGTCGATTTGCGGATTCGGGAAGTGATTCCAGTTTCATTTTTTAATCGTTCACCAAAGTCGATTGTTTATAGCATTTATCGTCATGGAGATTATGAGTGCATTGGTGAATGTGATTTACGTTTTGGCATGGATGAAGAATTATACTATGCAGGAAATATAGGTTATCGAATCTATGATGGATTTCGTGGACATCATTATGCCTATCATGCATGCCAGCTGTTACTTCAAATCGCAAAAGAAGAATATCGTTTTCGCAATGTGATTATTACATGTTCCCCAGATAATATCGCAAGTGATAAGACAATACAATCCCTACATGCAGAACTACTACAGACAGTAAATGTTCCAAAGCGTCATTGGCTCTATCGTCGTGGCGAGAAAGTGAAGAACATTTATTTATTAACACTCTAATTTAGGGAATTCAAAAGGAGTTTGGTATAATACTTTTATGAAGAAATTATGGCGAGTACTGACAGGTCGATTAATGGTAGTCATCCCACTTATCCTATTACAGTTGGGATTTTTTGTAATCCTGTTTTATGGGTCTGCGACCTATGGAGCTGCGATGCCAGTGCTCGATATCTTGGCCTTAATCATCGCAATTTATATTATCAATCGAAGAAATGATCCTTCATATAAAATTGGTTGGTTATTATTGGTTCTAGCTGCACCAGTGATTGGTGTTCCGCTTTATCTGATTACAGGAAACCGTAAGGTACCTAAGAAATTACATCATGGGACTGTACGTGCAACACGCTCTCTTTCTGATTTAATTACAACAGATGAATCTATACTCGATCATATTCATGATGAAGACGCAAAACAAATCTTCCGTTATGGTATTCGTGGTGGTGAATTTCCAGTCTATGAGAATACAACAAGCACCTATTTCAAGAGTGGTGAAGAATGGTATCCAGTTTTTAAGGAAGTTCTTTCTAGTGCAAAGCACTTTATCTTCCTAGAGTACTTTATTATCAATCAAGGTTGGATGCTAGATGATTTGATTTCGTTACTTGAAGAAAAAGTAAAACAGGGTGTCAAAGTTGTGATGATTTACGATGACTTTGGAGCCTTGGATATTCCAATTCATTTTGATAAGCAGCTACAGAAACGTGGTATTGAAACGTATCGTTTCAATAAGATACGTCCATCTCTAGCAGCTCTAATGAATAACCGTGACCACCGAAAGATTACGGTGGTAGATAACCGTGTTGCCTTTACAGGTGGTGTGAATATCTCGGATGAATATATCAATCGCCATCGTCGTTTTGGTTATTGGAAGGATAGTGCCATCATGATTGAAGGGGATGCAGTATGGTCCTTTACATGTATGTTCTTAGGGATGTATACCTATGTGCGTGGTACAAATGATAGTATTGATTACGAACAGTATCACTTGCAGTATGAATATCCTGCAAATGCAAAGGGTTTCTATCAACCATACTCTGATACACCTACAGATGAAGAACCATTTGCGTTAAATGTACATTTAAATATGATTCAACACGCAAAGAAATATATCTATATCGATGCACCTTACTTAATCCTAACGGAGTCAATGAAGACTGCACTGAAGATGGCTGCGAAGAATGGTGTAGATGTGCGTATTTTAACACCACATATTCCGGATAAAAAACTTGTATTCCAGATTACCCGTGGACATTATTTCGATTTAATCTCAAACGGTGTTAAAATCTATGAGTACACACCGGGCTTCAACCATGCAAAGAATATGGTGGCTGATGATAAGTTAGGAATTGTTGGTACAGCGAATACAGACTATCGTAGCTACTTCCTACACTTTGAAAATGGTGTTGTGATGTATGATACAGATTCTGTATATAAGATGAAAGAGAATTTCTTAGAAGCACTTGCAGTATCACAAGAAGTTACATATGAAGAGGTGCGTGATACAGTATGGATCGTAAAGGTATTTAGAGCGGTTCTAAATGTTTTTATCCCACTAGTATAAAGAAGAGGTTATATGGAAAAGATTGGTTTAGTATTGGAAGGTGGCGGTATCCGTGGAGCGTATACTGCAGGCGCCGTAAAGTGGTTAAACGATAACAATATTACGTTTGATTATGGTGTTGGTATCTCGAGTGGTTCGGTATATCTAGCACTTTATTGGCAAGGTGAAACAAAGATTGCCTATGATCTAGCAACAAAGTATTCTATCGCACCAGATATTGTTGGGTTTAAGGCGTTGTTAAAAGAAGGCCATTTCGTAGCATACAATCATCTATTCAATGATGTATTAAAGAATGAAGCACATATGACAATTCAGCCTTTATTAGATCAAAAGGCAAATATTGAAGTAGGTTGTTATGTGCTAGATGAAGGCAAGACAGTATACTATGGCATTGATGAAATGGATGATAGTATGCAAGTATTATTAGGTAGTTGTGCGCTACCAATCGCTTCAGCGATTGTAAACTATCGTGGTAAGAAGTTACTCGATGGTGGTATTACAAAGATGATTCCTATTGAACGTGCATTAGAACAAGGATGTACAAAGACACTTGTCATCACAACAAAGCCAAAGGGCTATGTTCGCAAGCCAGCAAGTAAGTTCGTGGAATTCTTAATGCGCATTATCTATCGCAAGTGTCCACAGATGGCAAAAGATTATCATGTCCGTCATTTAAACTACTATCATCAAGTTGAGATTATCAACCAACAAGTAGAACAGGGTAAAGCAGTACATATTCTACCATCACAGAATATCAAGGTATCTCGCTATAAGGGTGATGTTGAAAAGACAAAGGCCTTATATGAACTCGGCTACAATGATATGGAAGCTAGACGTGAAGAAATCTTGAAGTTCTTAGGAAAATAGAAAGAAAAAGTCCGATTATTCGTCGGACTTTTCATTTAGGTATTTTTGATAATTCGTAGCACTTAATACGTTTTCCTTTGGCATATTTTTCTCATCTGACCAACTTGCTAGATATAATGCATAATACTCATCATAAGTTAGATTGGAATCAACGATTGCCTTAGCTAGCGATTTGCCAAAGTAACGTAACTGGTTTGTTTCAGACTTATTGCCTGTAATCGCTGCTTTTGAAACAGGATACCGTAAGATAAATCCATATTCTGTTGCGTTTTCTTTGAGCCATTGATAGGTATTAGTCTGTGAGAAGGCACCACCTTCATATGTAGGACTTACATCTGCAGCGTAACCTGTCTGTTGTTCGGATTGTCCAGGGACATCCGCATATAGGCTGGCTACATCTGCGTTATAGGAACTGTAGATATCCTTTAATGTTTGATAGGATACATATCCTGTTGACGCAAAGAATGGAACCTTGTTTTGGATACTTGCGGCAGAAAGTGCTTCAAAGTTCTTAGCAGCTTCTGCACGTAACTGTACACCTTGCGATGCGTATTGAAGATCGATTGTCTGTAAATCTTCTGGTGCGTATTCTGCTGGTAGATTATTCTTCTGATTCACATATACTGTGATGGAAGAAGGGTCAGATACGATATTTTCTGTATTTGATTCAATGAACTTGTTTGATAATGTGAAAGAATCTTTGGAGTTTGTATCACGATGTAGAACACAATCATCGATATATACTTTTTCATCCCATTGATAATCGAATACAAGTAGTGGTGTTATTTCCCAATACTCTAAATTCTTAAAGAGATTGAGTATCTGTGCTTGTTCATATCCTTTATCCCTAAGACGACTTGCAAGTAAGAAGTCTTCTGCAGTTAATGCACGATTATCTTTTACAGATGTGTAAAGTTCTAAGTAATCTACATTTAGAGTCTTTTTATCGAGAGCGTTCGCAAGTGCCACAGAGTAGTATCGATTATCCAAGATTTCCTTTGTGAGTCTTTCATTTTTGATTTCTTTGATTTGCGTATTGGTATAGCCAAGCCCCTTTAACTTTGAATTGGTAATCATATTTGGAAGTATGAGTGCTGTTACCAGAATACAAAGAACAATCACAAGACCAATCAAAATTTCAGGACGAATACGGCGTCTTGGTTTTTTGCGTTTTCTTGGTGGATTGATTGTACCGCTACTATGCTGTACTCTTTGGGGATTTTTATTATAGTTTGTCATAGTTCACCTCAAATTCTTTCCATATTGATGAAGTAGGGGTTGCTTGTACTACGATAGCTGTTTTTAAAGTTGGATGTGGGAATGTTAAGCGGAATGCGTACAATCCAATCGGACCTTTTGTTGTGTGTGGATTGTATCGTTGATCGTGAATGAGTGGTAATTTGCGACTAGCGAATTGAACACGAATCTGATGTGATCGACCTGTACCTAGTATGATGTGTACAAGGGATTGTCTTCCTCTTTGGTCAACGACTTCGTAGGATAGATGACATTTCTTGCCGTGTTTTGCGTCAGTTACACTGACGGTATTGGTACGGGTATCCTTGGATAGATAATCTTCTAACGTATCACTCTTCTTTGTAGGAATACCGTCGAGAATTGCGAGGTATTCTTTCTTAAGTT
>CALHUY010000013.1 GCA_938039295.1 uncultured Solobacterium sp. | reverse complement strand
CTCACTCATGGCAGCAATCATCACAATGATTGAAAAGAAAAAGTTTGCAAGATAAGAAAAATCTTGAGTAAAATCTATACAAATAAGCAAGTATTTCTAGGAAACATGAAATACTTGCTTATTATTATAAAGCCTGTAAAATGTGCGTTTATAAATTGATATTCTCAACTAAATCATAGAAATGAAAGAAAATTCTAGCAAATGAAAATTATTTTGTTTGACAGATTCTAATATATGCTTTAAAGTGTAACACATATAAAAGCTGTGAAGAGAAAAGTAATTGCTTTAACACTTCTTAGAGAGTCCGGATAGGTGAAAGCGGATAAGTTAATAAGTAATGAAAATGGTCTTGGAGCTGTTGTGTCGATAAGTAGGCATGACCGGGTATTCCCGTTACAGGATTAGAGTATGTTGGTACTCGATGAGGTTGCTTCAGCGATGAAGTGATAAAACAAGGTGGTAACACGTGATGATATATCCCGTCCTTGCAGTATACGTTTGTATATTGTGGTGACGGGATTTTTTGTATAGTACTTTACGCCAACACGATAAAAGTACGGGAGGAAAAGATGAACAAATTTATTAAAAAGTTTGCAGTAATTGCAACAACAATTTCCTTGCTTGCAGGATGCAGCGCAGGAAAGTCTAGCTCAACAGCTGAGACAACAACAGAGAAGAAGGTATTACGCTTCGGTCAAGCAAATGCAGGTACAGGCTTAGACATGCAGATCAGTACATCTTCTGGTGCAGCTTCAATTGCGGATGAAGTAACAGAGTCACTCTTACGCTTCAATGACAATAACGAAGAAGAACCAGTATTAATCGAAGATTTCCCAAAGGTATCTGAGGATGGTAAAGTATATTCCTTTACATTAAAGAAGGGTGTTTACTTCACAGATGGTACAGAGTTACATTCATCAGATGTTAAGTATACATTTGAACGTATGTTTACACCTGCTACAGGTGCTAAGTCAACAACATACTTCTCAATGATTGCAGGTGCAAAGGACATGCTTGCAGGAAATGCTACAGAGCTTTCTGGATTTGAAATCGTTGATGACTACCACTTCAACATTACACTTGATTATGCATTCGCTCCATTCGTTAAGAACTTAGGAACATCTTATGCAAACATCTTCCCTGAAAAGGCTACAAAAGAAGCTGGTGCTGCTTGGGGAACAGGTACAAACCTCATCGGTACAGGACCATATAAGATCCAATCAAATGATGATACAACTGAAGTAGTACTTGTTAAGAATGAGAACTATCACGGTGGTGATGTCAATCTTGATGAATTACATTTCCTTTACTACGATGATGCACAGACAAAGTTAATCGCTTATGAAAATGGTGATATTGATTTAGCTGATTTACCAGCAAGTTTATTAGAACAGTATCAGTCTTCACATGGTGATGAAATTCAGTCATACCATCCATTAGGAACATCATTCATCTCATTAAATCTTAAGAGTGAATACATCTCCGATGTAAATGTACGTAAGGCAATCTCACTTGCTATCAATCGTGAAGAATTAGTTAAGACAATTCTTGCAGGTGCGGGTATTCCTGCAACATCATTCTTGAACAACCAGATTCCTGGTCATGATGATTCAAGAAAAGTATTAGAATACAATCCTGAAGCTGCTAAGAAGTTATTAGCTGAAGCAGGTTATAGCAATGGTATCTCACTCACAGCTGAAATTCGTGAAGCGGATAAGACAGTATTTGATGCATTACAAGGTTACTTAGCTGAAGTAGGTATCCAGTTAACATTAAATATCGTTGATAATGCTACATGGAACTCTGATCGTGCTGCAGGTAACCTTGCATTAACAGGCATGACTTGGAATGCGTTATACCCAGATGGTGACTTCCAAATGTACAACTACTTCTACTCTAAGAACTCTGTAAACCGTGGTGTGTTCTATGACAACCCAGCATACGATGCAGCGTTAGATAAGGGTAGAGCTTCAACAGATGAAAAAGAACGTGCAGAATTATACAAAGAAGCAGACAAGATTCTTACATTTGATGACTATGCATGCATACCTCTATACTATCCACAGAGCCAATTTATTGCAAAGTCATACGTTAAGAACTTCACAGTAGGTAACTTAATCTACCACTTCTGGAACGTAGATGTTGATGCACAAGCAGCAGCAAAAGAACAAAAGTAACAAACATTAGGATAGCAGTCTGTGTGTGGTTACATACACAGACTGTATTTCTATTATTGATGAAAGGATATAGGCATGGGTAAATATATTTTAAAAAGAGCAGTGTTGGCAATCATGATTATCTTTGCGATTTCCTTACTTACATTTATTGTGTTGAATGTAATTCCAGGAGATGTCGTAGCCGCAATGCTAGGTGAATTCGCAAGTAAAGACGCGATTGAAACAGCTAGACACCAACTAGGTCTAGATGTGCCTTTGCCACTCCAATATTTGCGTTGGTTACAGGGCTTGGTTACAGGAAATCTAGGTACTAGCTACTTCCAACGGAAAGCAGTATTAACTTTAATCTTACAAGCATTTAAATATACATTTGTGATGGCGATTGCCGCATACATTATCGCAATCGTAATCGGATTATTATTTGGTGTATTAGCAGCGGTATACCACAATCGTATTATTGATCGTATCTTGATGTCGCTTTCTATTTTCGGTATCTCAGCGCCATCGTTTTGGATAGCGATTATCTTACAGCTTCTTGTGGGTTTGAAACTTGGTTGGTTTCCAGTATCAGGTGTGAAATCTGCAGTATGGTGGGTGTTACCGTCATTTTCGCTAGGCATTCGATCTGCCGCATCAATTGCACGTGTTACACGTACATCAATGTTAGAAGTGATGAAACAGGACTATATACGTACAGCGTTTGCGAAGGGTATTAGTTATCCAAGAATCATCTTCTTCCATGCATTCCGTAATGCGCTTATTCCAATTATGACAATTCTTGGAAATGACTTTGGATTGTTATTAACAGGATCGATGATTACCGAGAATGTATTTAATATACCAGGCATTGGTAAGTTATTAATCGATGCGATTAATCGTCGTGATATTCCACTTGTGCAGGGTGGAGTTATCTATGTAGCAGCGATATGCGTATTAGTGTATTTTGTAGTGGATATATTATATGCAGTCGTAAATCCAAACATACGCTTAACAAAGGAGGTTAACTAATGAAAAAGAACAATTTCTATAGTGAATCCTTCCAACGTTTCTGTAAAAATAAAGTGGCTGTCGCATCAGCACTTATTCTAATCAGCTTAATTGTGATTTGTTTTATCGCTCCACTCATTACTAGTTATGATCCTGAAAAGCAGGTGTTATCAGAGCGATTATTATCACCGAGTATAAAGCACTGGTGGGGTACAGACCAATATGGTAGAGATATCTTTACACGCTGTGTCTATGGTTGTCGAGTATCGCTATCTGTTGGAATTATTTCGCAATTAATTGCGACAATTATCGGTTACTTTATGGGTGTTACAGCAGGCTATGTTGGTGGTAAAACAGATGATGCGATTTCATTTGTGATGCAGGTATTCTCATCATTTCCATTTCTATTATTTGCGATGGCTTTGATGTATGCGTTAGGTCCTGGTATTACAAATCTATATATCTCACTTGGCTTATTAAGCTGGGCAAGTACTGCAAAGCTCATTCGTGGTCAAGTGATGCAGCTAAAGGGCCAAGAATACATTCAGGCATGTAAGGTGGATGGTGGCTCAACATTACGTATTATCTTAAAGCACTTATTACCAAACTGTATTCCAATGTTAATTGTATCGATTACATTAGGTATTCCTAGCGCAATCTTATCGGAAGCGAGTTTAAGTTATTTAGGTTTAGGTGTTCCATCACCAAAGCCAAGTTGGGGATCAATGATTGCGGAATCACAGAATTTTATCCGTAGTAATACGTATTACAGTTTATTCCCAGGTTTATGCATTATTGTTACAGTAATGGCCTTTAATATGATGGGTGATGGCTTACGCGATGCCTTAGATCCTAAATTACGTATTTCAAGAGGTGAACTATGAGCCAGAACACAGTATTAGAGATTAAAGACTTAGAAGTAGAACTCTTTTCAGAACAGGGTCCACTTCCAGTTATCGATAAAGTAAATCTATCTATCAAAGAGGGTGAAATTGTAGGTATCGTTGGTGAAAGTGGTTGTGGTAAATCCATGCTAGCATCTGCGATTATGAACCTATTAAATTCACCAGCACAGATTGCAGCTGGTACTATCTTCTATGAAGGTCAGGATATGACTACACTTAGTTCTAAAGAATTTCAAAAAATTCGTGGAAATGAAATATCAATGATTTTCCAAGAGCCAATGACTTCATTAAATCCACTAATGAAAGTTGGTAAGCAAATTGAAGAAGCTATCAAAGCACATGAGAAAGTTACAAATGCTGAATTAAAGGAGCGTGCAATCGCTGCGATTCGTGAAGTAGGTATTCCGCAACCGGAAAAGGTTTATCATGATATTCCATCTAGATTATCTGGTGGAATGAGACAGCGTATTATGATTGCGATGGCACTTGTATGTCATCCAAAACTACTGATTTGTGATGAGCCTACAACGGCTTTGGACGTAACGATTCAAGCACAGATTCTTCGCTTAATTAAGAAGCTACGTGATGAAACAAATACAGCAGTTATCTTTATCTCTCATGATATGGGTGTCATCTATCAGATGGTTGATCGTGTTGTTGTCATGTATGCAGGTCAATTTGTGGAAAGTGCTCCATGTAAGAAGTTGTTTGAAAAGCCATTACATCCTTACACGATTGGATTACAGAATGCAATTCCACAAATTAATAAACAACAATCTTCTTTACAAGATATCCCTGGTTCAGTACCGATGTTGGATAACTTGCCAGAGGGCTGTTTATTTGCACCTAGATGTCCATTTGCGAAAGCTGAATGTTTTACAAAGAAAGTTCCACTCAAGCACTATGACGATCATGATGTTCGTTGCTTGTTGGTAGATGAAGGAGGATGGCACAATGAGTGAAATCATTCTTGAGGTTCAAAATCTAAAGAAGTACTACCAACAAGGTACACTATTTCAAAAGAAGAAAAGTGTAAAAGCGGTTGATGATGTAAGTTTTATACTACATCGCAAGGAGACATTAGCGATTGTTGGTGAAAGTGGTTGTGGGAAATCAACGACAGTAAAATCAATTATCCGTTTAACGGAACCAACATCAGGGAAAGTGATCCTACATGGAGAAGACTTTACAAGTTTAGAAGGAAGAGCACTTCGTGAAGCGAGAAAGAAGTTAAAGATTATTTTCCAAGATCCATATTCTTCTTTAAATCCACGTATGACGGTACGCGATATCATTGCGGAGCCAATTGATATTGAAAAGACTTGGAAAACACGTAGTGAGCGAGAAGAGTTGGTATTAGAAACTATGAAGCTCGTTGGACTTGATCCAACTTGGATTAATCGCTATCCACATGAATTCTCTGGTGGTCAAAGACAACGTATTGGAATTGCTCGTGCAATTATCTTAAAACCAGATATCGTTATCTGTGATGAACCCGTATCTGCGCTAGATGTTTCTATCCAGGCAAAAATTATTAATCTATTAAAACAGCTACAAGAAGAATTAAACATTTCCTATATCTTTATTTCTCACGATCTAGGTGTAGTAAGGCATATTGCAGATCGTATTCTAGTAATGTATTTAGGACATGTTGTAGAAGAGGGTACTAGTGAAGATATCTTCAATCATCCTTCACACCCTTATACGCGAACATTATTAAATGCAATTCCTACTATTGGGGTAGAGATGAATGAGAGTTCACTCATCGATGGTGATCTTCCATCTCCATCAAACCCACCAAAGGGCTGTGTATTCCACACAAGATGTCCATTTGCGAAAGAGGAATGTGCACTCAAACAACCAGAAGTAAAAGACCTAGGAAATGGTCATCAATATGCATGCATACTAAATGCAGAAAATGAAAGTGAGTAAACTTATGGAATTTAATCGTGAACAAATTGAAAAGAATTTCCGCGAGCGTATCAAAGGATTGTCATCCGTATTTGGACCTAGCGGTTTTGAAGAAGAAGTCGCTGAACTCATCAAGCAAAACTTAGCTGATTCAGACTTTACACATTCTACAGATGTACTTGGTAATTTAATTTATCATCGTAAGGGAACTGGTAATAAGAAGATCTTGATTGCGGCACATATGGATGAAATTGGTTTGATTATTCGTCATATCGATAGTAAAGGATTTATTTGGGTAGATACACTTGGAGGTTTCGCTCCTCAACAGTTCTTTGGTAAGCGTGTCATTATCAAGACAGATGAAGGTAAGCATATCAATGGTATTATTAATTCCCTTCATCCTGGAAGACCAGACCGTTGTACAACAATGCCTTCTTCCGTACATGAATTCTTTATTGAAGTTGGTTGTGAATCTCGCCAAGATGTATTAGAACTTGGTATTGAAGAGGGTAATGCGATTTCAATTGATTACCCAGTAATCGAACTAGGTAAATATAAGTTAGGTGGTAAGGCACTTGATGATCGTGCACTCGTGTTTATCTTGGAAGAAGTTGTACGCTTACTACAGGGTAGAGAAGACATTCCTGATTTATATGCAGTATTTACGACACAAGAAGAAGTGGGTGCTCGTGGTGCTATTGTAGCCGCAACAAATATCAAACCTGATATTGCGATTGCTTTAGATATGAGTTTAGCGACTGATATTCCAGGTGTTCCAGAATCTGAATATATTAACGTATTAGGCAAGGGAACATCTATCAAGGTGATGGATAAGCTTTCTACTTGTATCGGTGGTTTGATTGCCCATCCACAACTTGTACGTGACTTAAAGAAAGTGGCGAAGGATAATCAGATTCCATACGCAATTGAAGCGTATGCGGCTGGGGCGACAGATGCTAGCTTTATGCAGACATTAAACGGTGGTATTATCGCTGGTGGTGTTCAGATTCCAATGCGTTATGTACATAGCTATGAAGTAGTCGATGTACGAGATGTCGTTGATACAGTTGAATTATTATATCGCTACATCCTTACGCAAGCATAGGAGGTAATTTACCTCCTTTTTTGATGATAACGATAGGAGAATTACATTGACTACGATATAATAAGCGATGTGAAAGAGGATGATTATGAAATGGTTAAAAGACTGTTTGAATAAGAGATTTTTCAATATTCCGGTATATGGATACATCGCTGGAATCGGTATGTTTATACTACAGAGATATATGTATCTTTGGGCAAATGATATTAGTCTTGCCTTAGGGATAGGATGGCATACGACCAAGATTGCGTGGTTAGATGATTTGATTCCACTATTTCTTCCATTTATTACCGTATATATTCTGTCTTATCTATTCTGGATTTATGGTCCAATGGCTGTTGCGAAGGATGGTACGAAGGAACATTTCAAAGATTTCTTAATTGGAATGTTTGTCGCATACTTGATTGGTGCGATTGTATTTACAGTCTATCCTACACGTATGGACCGTGTTGCAGAGAACCTTCTCAACGATAATCCTGGTGTGCTAAATCAAGCGCTACAGTGGATTTACAATATGGATGGTGGACGCTATGGTACAAATCTAGCACCAAGTTACCATTGTTTGATTAGTACTTGTTGTTATATGGGTGTCGCAAAACGTCCTGAGTACGCAAAGTCCTATCGTATCTTCTCTGCAGTATTCTGCGTATTAATTTTCGCAAGTACAGTTTTATGTAAACAACATTATTTTATTGATATTCCAACAGGAATCATCATTGGGTATATTGCAATGAAACTTGCAACGAAATACCATTGGGGAAAAGTTCTAACATTTTAAAGTAAAGAGGTAGTCATGAGTATATTAAACGTTGAACATTTATCGCATAGCTTTGGAGACCGCATCATCTTTGACGATGTATCTTTTCGTCTTCTAAAAGGTGAACATATTGGTTTGATTGGCGCAAATGGTGAAGGTAAATCAACGTTCATGAAAATTGTGACAGGGCAACTTATTCCAGAAGAAGGTAAAGTGGAGTGGGCTAAACATGTTATCACAGGCTACATGGATCAGACAGCTATCTTAACAAAAGGTAGTACAATACGTATGGTTTTACAGACTGCATTCGATGAACTTTTCGACATGGAAAGTCGTATGAATCAACTCTATATGGATATGGCAGATGAGTCTATCAGTGAAGCACAGATGGATGAAATGATGAGTGAAGCAGGGTCACTAGCCGATGTACTTAACGCACATGATTTCTATATGATTGATGCGAAGATTGATGAAGTGTCACGTGCATTAGGTCTATATGATTTAGGCTTGGACAGAGATGTTGTGGATCTATCAGGCGGCCAACGTACAAAGGTCTTACTAGCGAAACTCTTACTCCAAAAGCCAGATATCTTACTCTTGGATGAACCTACTAACTATCTCGATGTAGAACATATCACATGGCTGCAGAAGTACTTACAAGAATATGAGAATGCGTTTATTCTAATTTCACATGATATTCCATTTCTAAATAGTGTTGTCAATATTATCTATCACATGGATAATAGTGCACTTACAAGATATGTAGGTGACTATGATAAGTTTATGGAAGTCTATGAAGTCCGCAAGGCACAAAAAGAAGCTGCGTATAATCGTCAACAGAAAGAAATTGCGGAGCTAAAGGACTTTGTGGCTAGAAATAAAGCACGTGTCTCTACACGTAATATGGCGATGTCCCGACAGAAAAAACTGGATAAGATGGAGATGATTGAAAAGACAATTGAAAAACCAAAGCCAGAATTTTCATTCCGTACTGCACGTACACCAGGTCGAGTCATCTTTGAGACAAAACAACTTGTGATTGGTTATGATACACCGCTTTCCAAACCACTTGATTTCCTAGTGGAAAGAAAAGAGAAGGTGATACTAAGTGGTGCCAATGGTATTGGTAAGACAACACTTCTAAAGAGTTTGCTTGGTATCATTCCACCATTATCTGGTGAGATTGAAAAAGACCAATACTTAGAGATTGGATACTTTGAACAAGAAGTATTTGGTGATAATGATAAAACATGCTTGCAGGAAATTTGGGATACATTCCCAGCATGGACACAATATGAGTGTCGTGCAGCACTTGCTAAGTGTGGTTTAACAACAAAGCATATTGAAAGTCGTATTCAAGTACTTTCAGGTGGTGAGCAGGCAAAGGTCAGACTTTGTAAGTTAATGAATCGTGCTGCGAATATACTCGTATTAGACGAACCTACAAACCACTTGGATAGAGATGCGAAGGATTCATTAAAACAAGCATTATTAGATTATCAAGGGACTGTGCTAATGGTATGTCATGAGCCAGATTTCTATGAAGGTTTAGCAACTCGTGTTGTGGATTGTACTGAATGGACAACACGTATTATATAAGGAGTTCTATGAAAAAATTAACAATAAAAGAATATCTATTACTTGGATCAATGTTATTTGGAATGTTCTTTGGAGCAGGTAATTTAATTTTCCCAGTATATATGGGACAACTATCTGGTGCCAATAGTATTCCTGCAATCATTGGTTTCTGTATGACAGGTGTAGGATTACCACTTTTAGGAATCGCCGCAATAGGCATTTCAAAGAGTAAAGGACTCTTTGATGCCTCAAAGAAGGTAGCTAAATGGTTTAGTTACTTCTTTACAGTTATCCTATACTTGAGTATTGGTCCATTATTTGCAATTCCAAGAACAGCGACAGTAAGTTTTACCACTGGTATTACACCATTTATTTCTGCGGATCAAACACAACTTGGATTATTTATCTATACACTAATCTTCTTTGCGCTGGTATTATTATTCTCATTGCGTCCATCGAAGATTATGACTTGGATTGGAAAATATATTAACTCTATCTTCTTAGTATTATTATTCTGCTTATTAGTGATGGCAGTTGTTAAACCAATTGGTTCCTTCACTGAAGTACAACCTACAGGTGGATATATATCTCAACCATTCTTTACAGGTCTTTTAGAAGGTTATAACACAATGGATGCCTTAGCATCTCTTGCATTTGCGATTGTTCTAATTAACGCAATTAAAGAGTTCGAGATCAAGGACGCAAAAGAAATCGCAAAGATTACACTCAGAAGTGGAGTATTAGCAGTTGCGTTAATGGCAGTCATCTATTTTGGATTAACAATCTTAGGTGCGCAATCTGCACTATTACAAGGTACTAGTGAAAATGGTGGTGTTGCCTTGGCACTCCTAGCAAAACATTATTACGGTGCTGTTGGTAATGTATTACTTGCAGGAATTATGATCTTTGCATGTTTAAAGACAGCGATTGGTCTTGTTACGTCTTGTGCCGAAACATTTGTTGAGGTATTCCCAAAGACGGTATCTTACCGTATTTATGCAATTGGCTTTACACTTGTTTCATTCCTTTTATCAAACTTCGGATTAGATCGTATTCTTAAATATTCATTACCTGCATTACTATTCCTATATCCAATTACAATCGTATTTATCTTCTTATTATTAGTTGGTAGCTTTGTAGGGGAAAATAAGATTATCTATCAATCAACTATCATCGCAACAATTATCGCAGCGTTTATGGATATATTCTCTAAACCATCCTACACATTCATGCATACGGCGTTTACGGATGGTTTAGTCAGTCTATATCAGAAATTACCAATGTATGAGATTGGCTTTGCATGGATCATCTTCTCCGTGATTGGATTAGTCATCGGTTTCGTATTATCAAAGACAATAAAAAAATAGCCGTAAGGCTATTTTTCGTTACATGCATTCTGCTGGTAAACTTGGACTTCAGAAAAAGAAGGATCTAAAACAACTTTACAAATAATATAATCCTGTGATTTGAAGGTTACGACTGCTTCCGCAGTTTGTCCAATTTTGTCATAGAGTCTACCAGCACTCATGCATTCTCCAATCACAGTTCGTACGCTATTTGCGACATAACCGATTTTACCAAAAGGGATGTGATTCACCTGGATGGATTCAGTATCATATTCGTTATTGATATCTTTTTTGAGGAATAGAATATCTCCTTTTTCAATCATTTCTGTACCGTAGCGGTAGAATGTTCCTGTAACTGTAATATAAGCTTCTTTCATGGGTATATCCCTCCTTGCTTGTCTATAAGTACTATATAGGGGAGGGTGTACATAAAATACGCCAGAATAAAAAATATTTGATTTTACTCAAATATTTTTTTATTTATTCTTGATTGATTGCGGCTGAGCTAAGAGGCTCTACTTTATGAATGATAATCTTAGGGTTAGCATCTTGAATCTTGGATAGTTCTTCATCAGCTGCGTTAATATCAGTAATCAAGTAATTAAGACTGTTAACATTTGCGGATATATAGTTATGTGTCTGTCCAATCTTTGTGTAGTCACATACGATAAAAATACTTCCAAGAGTATTTCTAACCATAGTCTCGTTAATCGCAGTTTCAGAGAAGATTGCAGTTGTAATACCGCTAGTACTACTCATACCACTACAACCTAAGAAGCATTTATTTGCACGTATCTTGTGTAAGTTGTTTAATGCAAAATCTCCAACCATCGCTTCCTTTGGATAGCGCAACTCACCACCGGTTAATACGATGCTAATTAATGGACTATGCTTTACTAATACCATTTTGGCGTTATTCGTTATAATCGTACAACGCTTATTCATAATGTACTGCGGGATAAGTAGGGCAGTAGAACTAGTATTCATAAATACTGTATCGCCATCTTCAATGTAGCTAGCTGCTTTCTTTGCGATTGCGTGCTTGTAGCGCTCATTGGTAAAGTCACTATTATCATGGTTTACCATGTGCTGTACAATCTTTGCGCCTCCATGGTAGCGGATAATAGCTCCACGGTCTTCCCAGTATTGTAAGTCACGACGAATAGTAATTTCAGAAACATTGAAGTCATTCATTAACTGCTTAACAGTAACGTTTCCCAATTTTTGGATGATCATCATAATATCGTCACGACGTTGTTGAACAATCTTATAATCTACTTTCATATTCTGTTCTCCATCTTTGAAATGATTATATCATTTAATGAATGAATAATCATATAAATACTATAATTCTTTAAAATAATATCAAATAGTATTATACAAATATATAAAAATGATTAAATATAATAAATAAATCGTAAAAACAAACAAATGAACATATAATTCTTTGATAATCAAAAAATGAGTTGGTATGATAAAACCATCACAAAGGAGGTTATCATGCCAAAAGTAAATGAAATTACAAGGGAGTCTTGGATTTTAGGCGCTTTCCCAGAATGGGGAACATGGCTAAATGAAGAGATCGACAACACAGTTGTTGAACCTGGTACATTTTCAATGTGGTGGTTGGGATGTGTAGGTGTATGGTTTAAGACGGAAAACGATACAAACATCGCAATTGACTTATGGTTTGGTAATGGAAAGAGAACACAAAAAGTATCATCCATGGCCCCATACCATCAAATGCGAAATATGATGGGCGTTGAAAATCTACAACCTAATCTGCGTGCAGCACCGATTGTTTATGATCCATTCGGTGTAACAAAGTGTGATGCAGTATTAGCAACTCATTATCACAACGATCATATCGACCCATTCTTTGCGGCAGCTGTATTAAAGAACTGTGCAGATGATGTGCCATTCATTGGACCATTAGAGTGTGTGAAGAAGTGGATGGGCTGGGGTGTTCCAGAGGAGCGTTGTAAAGTTGTTAAGCCAGGGGATATCATTACAATCAAGGATACAAAGATTCATGTATTAGAGTCCTATGATCGTACATGTCTAGTCACAACGGAAGTTGGTGAAGACATTGCAGGCATCTGTCCTACAAACATGGATCAAAAAGCAGTCAACTACTTAATCGAGATGCCTGCAGGAACTGTATATCATACTGGTGATTCACACTATAGTATTTGCTATGCGGACATCGGTAAGAAGTACAATATTGATATTGCCTTCGGTGCGTATGGTGAAAACCCAGTAGGTTGCCAAGATAAGATGACATCTGTTGATATGTGCAGAATGGGTGAAGCAACTAACGCAAAGGTAATTATTCCTTTACATCATGATGTATGGACTAATATGAAGGCAGATCCTGAAGAAATTATGTTAGTATATAATTTCAAGAAGGATACACTGCAGTATAAGTTCCATCCATTCATTTGGGATGTAGGTGGTAAGTATACATGGCCATTAGATAAGGACTTACTCAAGTTCCATTATCGCCGTGGATTCGAAGACTGCTTTACAAAGGAGCGTAATGTTCCATTCCCAAGTATTCTATAATTGGAGAAAATAAATGTTATTACAAGAAATACTAGATAATCATCTGACTAGCTACCATCAAGAATTCACAACTTGGCAAGATGCCATTAAAGGTTGTGGTGAAACGTTAATCGAACAAGGATTCATCGATAATCGTTATGTAGAGGCAATCATCAAATGTGTTACAGAATATGGACCATACATCGTAATTTGTCCTCATGTAGCAATGCCGCATTCTACGCTAGGTGCAGAGGGTGTATACAAAACTGGTATTGGCTTTATGAAGGTAGAGAAACCAGTTGCGTTTGATGATAATGATAGAGAAAAAGACGCAAGACTATTCTTTACACTCGCTGCTGTTAATCATGATCAACATCTAAATAATATGATGCAGCTATCTGAACTATTAATGAATGAAGAAGTCGTAAATGACTTACTAGAAGTTCACAACGATGATGATTTAAGAAAGGTCATCGAAAAATACAAATAATATAATTAGGGGGAAATATGAGCATTTTATATGACATTTGGGTATGGTTCGCAAGTAATATCTTAACCAAACCAGCATACTTTATCGGTTTAATCGTTTTAATTGGTTACATTCTTCAGAAAAAGACTTGGTACGATTCACTAGCAGGCTTTATTAAGGCAACAGTTGGTTTCTTAATCTTAAGCGTAGGTTCTGGTGGATTAGTAAGTAACTTCAGACCAATTCTTGTTGGATTAAAAGATCGCTTCAACTTAGATGCGATGGTTATCGATCCATACTTCGGACAAAATGCAGTGCAATCAGCAATGGAAGGAATTGGACGTAGTTTCTCACAAGTAATGTTCCTATTGTTAATTGCGTTTATCTTTAACTTAGTTCTTGTTAAGTTTAACAAGATTACAAAATTACGTGCAGTATTTACAACAGGCCATGTTCAAATGCAACAGGCCGCTACAGCATTCTGGTTAATTCTATTCTGCTTCCCACAGTTGGGCGATACACCAATGTTAATTGTCATGTCACTCATTCTTGGTTTATATTGGGCAGTTGGTTCTAACCTCACAGTTGAAATTTCTCAGGACTTAACAGATGGTGGTGGATTCTGTGTAGCTCACCAACAGATGTTTGGTATTGCATTCTTCTCATACTTATCCAAGAAGATATTTGGTAGTAAGAAGAATTCTAAGAGAATTGAAGACATCCAATTACCAGGTTTCATGTCAATCTTCAATGAAAACATGGTTTCTACAGCTATCTTAATGATGATCTTCTTTGGAGCTATCATGGCTGTATTAGGTAAGGATTACTTCATTGAAACAAAGGTTCTTAAGGAAGGCGCAAGCTTCTTCATGTATGTAGTAGATACATCACTCAAGTTTGCTGTTTATCTTGCCATCTTACAACTTGGTGTACGTACATTCGTAACAGAATTAACTAACTCATTCCAAGGTATTTCTAATACATTCTTACCTGGTGCAGTTCCTGGTATCGACTGTGCAGCTACATATGGATTTGGTAGTCCTAATGCAGTAACTATCGGTTTCTTATTCGGTGCTTTAGGTCAGTTTATCGCTATCGTTGCATTACTACTATTGAAGTCTCCAACAATTGTTATTGCAGGTTTCGTTCCAGTATTCTTTGATAACGCTACAATCGCTGTATACGCTAATAACAAGGGTGGTATAAAGGCTGCTATGTTATTCCCATTTATCTCAGGATTATGCCAAGTATTCGGTAGTGCATTTATCGCCGGTATGGTAGGACTTGCGGCTAACGGTGGTTACTTAGGTATGTGGGACTGGGCTGTTGTATGGCCAATCTTCACAGTAATCATGAAGTATGCAGGATTTATCGGTTTGGCAATCATTTTAGTAGTATTAATCTTGATACCACAGTTACAATATCGTAGTCATCCAGACACATATTTCTTATGTGTAGAGGATTACGAAGCTTATAAAGAAAAAGTAAAGAAGGAGTGAACAACAAATGATTAAAGTTTTAGTCGCATGTGCAAACGGAGCCGGAACATCTTTGATGATGAAGATGAGAGTGGAAAAGGCATGTAAGGATTTAGGTGTAGAGGTATCTACAATTCATCACTGTTCTTTATCAGAAGGTAAGAGTGCGGCAACTCAATATGATGTTGTATTTTGCCCACTAAACTTTAAGAACATGTTTACAGATGCAGAGAAAAAAGGCGTTAAAATCTGCGGTATGAAGAATGTACTATCAGATAAAGAAGCGCAAGCACTTTTAAAAGAAGCAGGCTTTGCAGAATAACAACGAAAGCTACTGCTGAGCAGTAGCTTTTTAGAAAGGTTTACTGAATGAAAGTAAATAAGAAAGTATTGGGTACTTTGAATAAGTGTTATGCACTAGCACAGGTAGAATTTGATGGAAAAAACTATCTAGCATGTGCTGCTGAAAAAGAAGACCCATGTTACTTATATGATTATGAGGGAAACTTTATAGAGAAGTTGTGGGATGGTCCAGGTGGAGTAATGTCTTTGGAACAGTATCCAAATCAGACATATCCTACACTCCTTGCAACTTGGAAGTTCTATTCTCCAAATAATGGTGCAGATTCCAAGATTGTATACTACCTCAGAAAAGATGGTGAATGGCAGATTCATACACTATGCAAACTTCCATTCGTACATCGCTTTGGTGTAATTGAAAGAAATCATCAAAAGTATCTTGTGGCTTGTACATTGAAGAGTGCACATGCATTCAAAGATGACTGGACATGTCCTGGTAGAGTGTGGGTTGCGAAGCTTCCAGAAGATATCTCTATCTTTGATGAAGATCATCAATTAGAGCTAACACCGTTAATTAGTGGTCTGACGCAAAATCATGGCTTCTTTAAGACAGAAGAAGAGGATTATCAGATTGCTGTAGTCGGCACAAAGAACGGTATCTTCAAGGTTGTCCCACCAGCTGATGAAAATGGTGAATGGACATACGAACAACTTACAACTGATCCTGCTTCCGATATGTTGTATCTAGACTTTGATGGTGATGGACAAAAGGAACTCATGACTTTCGCACCATTCCATGGTGATACGTTAGCTGTCTATAAACTAGTAAATGGCTCATATCAGAAGGTGTGGGAAGATGAAAGAAAGATGCCATTCTTACATGCAATCTATCCATTAGAGCTAAATGGCAAGGTATATGGTATCTATGGTTATCGTAAGAATGAATTAGAGCTCAATCTACTTTCTTACGACAAAGAAACGAATACATATGTCAGTGAAAACTTAGATCGTAATGCAGGTCCTACAAATGCGTTAGCGTTTAAGGATGGAAACGTGCAGAAGATCTTTGTATCAAATCGCGAAACAGATGAGATTGCACTGTACACGATTGAGGAATAACTATGTTAGAAGAATTAAAACAAAAAGTATATGAGGCAAATATGATGTTGCCTCAGAATGGACTTGTAGTCTTTACTTGGGGGAATGTTTCCGGTATCGACCGTGAAAAAGGTTTAATGGTTATTAAACCATCTGGTGTTGAATATGATGAACTAACACCAGAGGATATGGTCGTCGTAGACGTAAAAACAGGTGAAAAGGTAGAAGGTAAATACAAACCATCTTCTGATACAGATACACATCTAGTGTTATATCGTAACTTTCCAAACATTGGTGGTATCGTACATACCCATAGTAAATGGGCAGTTAGCTTTGCCCAAGCAGGCTTGGATGTAAAACCAATGGGTACGACACATGGTGACTACTTCTATGGTGAGATACCATGTACACGAAAGATGAGTGAAGAAGAAATTGCTGGACAGTATGAACTAGAAACAGGAAATGTCATCGTTGAAACATTCAAGGATAAAGAACCAGATGATGTTCCTGCAGTACTAGTACATAGCCATGGACCATTTACTTGGGGTCGTGATCCATTTAATGCAGTACATAACGCAGTTGTATTAGAAGAGATTTGCTTTATGAATTTCCATGCATACATGTTAAACCCACAAAAGGGGAATATGCAGCAGGAACTCTTAGATAAACACTATCTACGTAAACATGGAAAGAATGCATACTATGGACAATAAGGCGTACCGTTTAGGCATGTATGAAAAGTCCATGCCTAAAGAATTATCTTGGGAAGAGAAACTCACTATCTGTAAAGAATCTGGCTTTGATTGGTTAGAAATTTCTATCGACGAAACAGATGATAAACTTGCACGATTGGATTGGAGTCAACAGGAACGAGATGCGATTAAACAAGCAATTGTAAAGACTGGTGTTCCTATCCATACGATGTGTCTAAGTGGACATCGTAAATACCCATTTGGTGATCTAGACGCTAAGATTGAAGAAAGAAGTCTAGAGATTATGGAAAA
Organism: uncultured Solobacterium sp.; assembly: GCA_938039295.1. Classification (GTDB taxonomy): domain Bacteria; phylum Bacillota_I; class Bacilli_A; order Erysipelotrichales; family Erysipelotrichaceae; genus Bulleidia. The sequence continues at coordinate 29,858 of CALHUY010000013.1, read as the reverse complement.
AGCTATATATCTTGCACAAGATTTGGGTATTCGTATCATCCAATTAGCTGGGTATGATGTTTACTACAAGGAAGGTAGTGCAGAAACCAAGAAGCAGTTTGTCAAAAATCTTCACATCGCTACTAAGATGGCAGCCAAGTATGGTATCGTCATGGGCTTTGAAACAATGGAAACTCCATTTATGGATACAGTTGAAAAAGCGATGGAGTATGTACGTATTGTAGATAGTCCATACTTACAAATCTATCCAGATATTGGAAACCTAACCAACGCTGAGAAGATATATAAAACCTCAGTCATCGATGATATTCAAAAGGGCAAGGGCCATATCGTAGCAGCTCACCTAAAAGAAACTGTACCAGGTAAGTATCGTGAGATACCATTTGGAAGCGGACATACAGAGTTTGTAGAAGATATCAGATGCCTAAAGGATATGGGTGTACGTATGTTTACTGGTGAATTCTGGTATACAGGTGAAGAGAACTGGAAAGACATCTGTAAACATGCAGGAAGTTTTCTAAGAGAAAAATTAGAGCAAGTATTTGAATAAGGAGCGTAAAAAACGCTCCTTTTAAAATGAAAAGGTGATGCATATCACCTTTAATCGTTACTCATAATGCGTATTTTAGTATTTATCTAAAATAGTGAGAATACCTTCATTAACCGTATTTACATGAGTTGGAAATAACTTGTAAATAGAAGGTACTGCTGTTTCCATTGAGATTGGATGTCCGCATACTTGGAGGATTTGTCTGTCATTATCATTATCACCAAACATGACGCTATTCCCTGCAGGGATGTTTAAATGCGCAAGTAGCTTAAGAAAACCTGTACTCTTATTTACATCCTTTGGTGTACAATCTAACCAACATTTACCACCAATTTGTACAGTAATATCTTTATCAAACATATCTGCGTAATATTGATAGTGTTCGTTTACACCATCTTTAAAATATGCAGATATTTTTGTGTATGGTTCAGGAATATTGAGTAAATCATCGACAATAGTTACATGGTTTTTGACAGTGTTTGTTAAATGCTCATAATAACTTTGATTTTTCGGAGTGATATAGCATATCTTTTCGCCAGAAACTAGAACTTCCGCTTTTGAATCATTTTGTATAGTTGTAATCAGTTTTCTTGCGAGCTCAGTATCCATCACTTCTTTTGATATACACTCACCTTTATAAAAGGTTATACAACCATTCAAGCAAAGATAAGCGATATCATCTGCTACAGGAGAGAATAAATCACGCAAATTTGTATACTCTCTACCAGAAGCTGCCATAAAGAGAATGCCTTTTTGTTGCAGCTTGTGTATGAGGTTGAAAATCTCAGGGTCTATAGCCTGTGAGCCATTTAATAGAAGCGTTCCATCGATATCACTTGCAATTAATCGAATATTTTTCATATCTATATACTACAATACTTTGAACTTTATGTATGAAATTTGTTGTCATGAAATGGTATTGCTTTTGTGAGTGTGTAAGAACATAATGAAATTAGTAACACGTTAAGAGAATCATTCTCATGCATCATATAAATATTTCACCATAATGCATGTTCAATAATTTATCCGAAATAGAAAGGAGATGAAATGACATGAAGGGGGATAATATTTTATTGACTAGAATTGATAATCGTCTTGTACATGGACAAGTAGGAGTTACTTGGACACAAACATTAAATGCAAATCTAATTGTGGTTGCAGATGATGTGGTTGCAGAAGATGAATTACAGAAATCATTGATGACAGTAACTGCAAAATCAAGTAATGTTGGAATTCGCTTTTTCACTATCCAAAAAACTGCTGATGTGATTGATAAAGCATCTCCTGATCAACGTATTTTCTTAGTTGTGCGCAATCCACAAAGTGCTCGTGCTTTGGTAGAGAAAGGCGTGCATTTAAAAGATTTAAATGTCGGAAATATGCACTTTGCACCAGGCAAGAGAGAACTTTCTAAAAAAGTATACGTTGATGATACGGACATGGATGATTTGAAATTTATAGTCTCAACAGGAACGAATGTATTCATACAGGATGTTCCAGGAACACAAAAAGAAATGATTAAATAATAGAGGAAATCAATATGGAAATTACATTTATACAGGGATTGTTATTATCAATCGCTGCAATGATCTTCGGCATCGATTTCTGGTTGGAATCATTCTTTATCTTCCGACCACTAATCGTTTCTACAATTACAGGTATGATTCTTGGAGATGTAAAGCTAGGTTTGACAACTGGTGCTTTAACTGAACTAGCATTTGCTGGATTAACACCTGCAGGTGGAACACAGCCACCAAACCCAATTCTAGCAGGTGTAATGTGTACAGTAATTGCCTATACAACAAATGTTGATGGACAAGCTGCACTCGGACTTTGCTTACCATTCTCATTCTTAATGCAATATGTTGTATTATTCTGCTATTCTTCATTCTCATTCTTTATGGGAGTATGTGATAAGGCGGCAGAAAATGGCGATACAAAGAAGATTGCACAGATGAACCTTCTGATGACAGGTATCGTAGCATTACTCTATGGTGTAGTAGTATTTGCATGTACATTCTTAGCACAAGATGCGATGAATGCATTAGTAAATCATATGCCTGAATTCTTAACACATGGCTTAACTGTTGCAGGTGGTATTTTACCAGCTATCGGTTTTGGTATGTTATTGAATGTAATGATGAAGCCAAAGTATATTCCATACTTTATTGCGGGTTTCTTAGCAGTATGCTTTATCGACATGAAGAATTTACTTCCAGTCGCATTAATGGGTACAGCATTTGCATTATTTGATTTCTTCAATGCAAAGCAACGTCAGGAAGAGATTAAAGAAGCAGTTAAGAATTTGAAGGTAGATGGAGGTGACGAGCATGTCGGAATCTAAACGTATACTAACAAAGAAGGATATTACAAACCTTGCGATTCGCTCATCATTATTACAAGCTGGTTTCAGTTACGAAAGAATGCAGGCTGCAGGATGGTTATATTCGCAACTTCCAGCATTAGAAAAAATTTATAAGGGAGATAAAGCTGGTTTATCTGCTGCGATGGTAGATAATATGGAATTTATCAATACGCATCCAAATCTTGTGGGATTTTTAATGGGATTATTAATTTCATTAGAAGAACAACATGAAGATCGTAATACAATCAAAGGTTTAAAACTTGCATTATTTGGTCCTATTGCTGGTATTGGTGATGCGATTTTCTGGTTTACACTATTACCAATTATCGCTGGTATCTCCTGTTCATTTGCTTCACAAGGATTAATCTTAGGCCCAATTATCTTCTTCACTTGTTATCTCATTATTTGGTTACTACGTATTGTTTGGACACATATGGGATATAACCTGGGTATTAAGTCCTTCGAAAAGTTACAGGAGAATTCATCGATTATTGCTAACTCAGCAACAATCCTAGGTATAACTGTTGTAGGTGCATTAATTGCTAGTTATGTAAATATTGAATTATTACCTGTTATTACAGTTAGTGGAGATATTTCAGTAGGAGTACAAGAAGCGTTCTTTGATACGATTTTCCCTAAACTATTACCAATGGCATATACCTTACTCATGCTGTACTTCTTAAAGAAGAAGCAGGTATCACCAGTAATATTGATTGTGGCAACAATTGCTATTTCAATTATCTGTTCAGCAATTGGTCTTCTATAGAAATATGAGCTATGCAAACGATTAGCACTGCTATAGTTAAGCATAGCTTTTATAATGAAATTTAATAGAGATTCATTATTTTATGATAGTCTGTATTTCCATATAGATATGGAAAGTATATTAATAAACACATATAATGGAGTAGTAGTTTAATTATTTGATAATACATGTGCCAATTATCAGGAGGGGAAATGAAAAAAATTATATTGGGGGCAGTATTTTTAGCTATCGTTGTTATTCTGTATTTATTAAATCCATTATTAGCTGTGTTAGCAGCAATACTGGGAGTATTTGTATTAGTAAAAATATAATTAAGGGGAAAATATGAAAACAATTAAGAAATTTCTTGGAATTAAAATATCTTTATGGGTATTATTGCTGATTGGTGCAATTTTATTGGGTACTTATCTCAAGGGTTATATGCAAAGTAATTCCAAAAATAATAGCCAGTCTTCATCTATGGTTCAATATATTGAGGAAGCAAATGAAGTTGTTTTCTTGAATGTAGGTATTGAAAAGGTTGTTAGTGCAACAAATCAAACTACAATTCCTTGGACTGATATAGGAATTCCATTTTCAGAGAAGAAATCGATTATTATTCTAAATTATGCCGCAAAACTTGGAATTAGAACACATGTAAAAGTTGAACAGATTAGTGAGAAAAAATATAAAATCATAATTCCAAAATATGAAGTGTTAGGGATTGAATTGGATAAAACAAATCCATATCAACTTTATGATAGTTCTGGAGAATTGCTAAGTTATTCTACGAAAGATATTGATACTGGTGCATTAGTTGCACAAACTCTTTCTAATGAAGAACAGGTAAAGTACCTAGAGAAATATGTAGATAATATTAATGATTCTGCTATGAGTTACTATAAGGCATTATTTCAATCAATTAGTAAAAATATTGAACTAGAATTTGAATTTTCAGAACAAGCCAAATAGGCTTGTTTTAAATACTGGAGATAAAACATGACATGTAATTGGAAAGATAGTAGTAAACAAATGCAATCATATCATGATACAGAATGGGGTGTTCCTACACACGATGATCAAAAATTATTTGAGTATCTTATATTGGAATCTATGCAGGCTGGATTAAGTTGGGAATTAATTATTCGTAAAAGAGAAACGATACGAAAGTGCTTTTGTGATTTTAGTGTAGAAAAAGTATCATCTTTAAAAACTGAAGATATTGACCGTATCATGCATACAGACAATATGATTAAATCCTTACGAAAAGTTACTGCAATGATTTCCAATGCGAAGGCATTCATGAATGTTCAACAAGAGTTCGGTAGTTTTGATAAATACCTTTGGTCTTATAGTAACTATAAGACAATATGCTACAGAGGACATGAAAAGGGAATTGATGTATCTAAGAATGCTTTATCTGAATTAATCAGTAATGATTTGAAAAAGCGTGGATTTAAATATGTTGGACCTGTCATTATATATTCCTATTTACAAGCATGTGGTATGATCAATGACCATGATGAAAATTGTCCATGCTATCAGAAGATTAAGAAATTATATCCTTGTATAACCATGGATGATAGAGATATTTAAATAGCATTTTAGAGGTTATGTAAAATACAGCAGAGTAGTTTATCTGCTGTATTTTTTAAGTGTAAGTTTTAATTGTTCTTTCATGGCTTTACGTAAGTCGTCTGGTTCTATGATTTCGATAGCTTCCATAAATTGTTGAGCAAGGAATAATACACCTTGTTTATTTACAAGAACACTAGCGATAAATGTTTCCTCATCTCGTTTTATAATTTTCATCTCTGTACCGAAGATATCAATTATCTGATCCATGATACGATTCTCACATCGTAAATGAACATGAATTTGTTCGCTAGAATACATAAAGAGTTTATTCTTTGCATAGTGGTATGCATCCTGTTCACTTTCCTTCATAAATGGATTTACTTTTTCTGTTGTAATAGAAAGTTTACAGATTTTATCAATACGATAGTGAGTAAAGCCAGGATGTGTTTTGCTGGTTGTAATGAGATATGGTCTACTATCTTGGTAAACAATAAAGCGTGGTTCTACGGTATATAGTGTTTCACGTTTTGGTACTAACTTCTTATTAGAATCATAATGCATGTATACAAATTGAATTACTTTTTTCTTTTGAATGGCTTCAGAAAGTTTTGCAATATTATCAAATAAAAGATCGTTTGAAGTTTTTTGCATATTAGGCATATATACTGCATCGTGGTAATCTTTTTGATCATACTTATTGAGTGTTTTTAAAAGACTTGCAATCAATGTGTTACTTTGCTTGTTAGAAATAAAATGAGAGGCGTGAATTGCATTACATAATAGTAAAACTTCACCTTTACTAAACTGTCGCTTTTCTAAATAATATCCTTTTCCATTATCCGCAAACTTATTAATGGTATAACCAGCTTGTTCTAATATCTCAATATTTGAGTAGAGGGTGCGACGTTCAATACTAATGCCTGAACGTCTTTCAATATGATCAATGAGTTCGTTTGTTGAAAGAATATGAGATTCATCGGATAGTTCTTCGAGAATTTGTAGCACAATAAATGGTAAAAATTTCTTTTCTGCCATAAAATTTCTCCTGTTTTTATAAATTTTATCATAAGTGGCATGTTTTTTGTACACTGTCAAATTTAATCTATAGTTACAGGAGGTGATTGTATCAGAGGATACAATCCAAAAAGAAGATGAAGAAAATCATAAAATTCTTTTTAGTAGTTTTCGTATTATTTGGTATCACAAAAGCCTTTGGTAAACATGATGACCAAAAACAAACCGAAAAGACAACAACCGTTACAACTACAGCAGAAACAACTTCTACAACAACTCCAAAACCTGAACAAGAAACAAAAGAAGAAACTAGCACTAAGGAAGAAACAAAAGAAGAAAAAGTATCAGAAGCACGTGCAAAGTATCAACAGATTGTATTAGGAGATCCTATGTATGATGGAGAAGGTGGAACATCTTTTGAAGATGTTAAAGCAATCCTTGGAGAACCAGATTCTGTTAGCCAAAATAGCTATGGTGATTCACAATCTCTATTTGCGACATGGCATGATTCCTCTTTGAAAGGAATGGCTAGCTTTACAGTATCCTTTACGAATAATTTAGCAACTAGTAAAGGATATTCTGGCTTTAGTTTTGTAAATCATAATGAGAAAGTTACGCTAGATGAATTCAATGCGATTGTTACAGATGGTTCATTCTCTTATGATCAAGCAATTGCACAGTTTGGACAACCTGATAGTGAGTCTGAATCTCTTTTCTATGGTTCATATTCAAATATTGTGTCTTGGTATAATGCAAGTGGTAGCTTTGGGGCTAACTTTGATATTACGTTTAAAGATGGTTACGCTACCGGAAAAGGCCAGTACGGAATGAAATAGTGTTTGCTCCATATCCTAAAATGATATGGAGTTTTTCTTTCTAGGCAGTTTTTTTGTACCACCATTTATCTATACTAGAATCATAAATGGAAGGAATAAAAATATGAAAGAAAATGATTTTATAACGATTACAAATATCAAAGAGTATATCGAGATAGGGATGATAAAAATAGGTGAGGTGCTTCACTTAAAGAAAGAACCAGATAACGCATATGATATGGAATCAATTATGGTGGAAAACAAGAATGAAATTCCAATTGGACATGTCGCAAATTCAGTCAGTAGTGTTGCGAAGGGTACGCATTCAGCTGGTTATATATATCAAAGTTTTAAGGATTCAATACTGTGTACTGTAAAATTTATTTATCGTGATATGATCATTGCACAACTGCAATCATCACAAGAAGAAACAAAAGACATGCAAGATTAACCGCATGTTTTTTTTACATTCTACATATTTTATCTAATGATATAAAATACATACTTGCATGTTTAATATTCATATTGGTAATATAGTAATAACAAGAGTTATGTATTGATATAAGGGTGAGATATTAGTCTTGCTGGAGGACATATGAATCATAAAATATTGAGCGTACTAGCTGCTGGAGCTTTGCTGTTGAGTGGCTGTACTGCTTATTTAAAGTCGGCTGTAAAACCTGGTGTTAAAAACGCAAAAGTAAGCGATGGAACATATGAAGGTAAAGCGGCAGCGTATGCAGTTGATGGTGAGATGAAACTGAGTGTTACATTTCAAGATAATAAGATTGTATCTATCGAAACAATTCATGCAGGAAGTACTGCAAGTATCTATAGAGCAATCGAAGATAAACTATTTCCACGTATCATTGATAGTCAGTCTATCCATGTTGACAATATTACAGGTGCTACTGAGTCCAGTATTGCCGTAAAATATATCCTTCAAAATATCATCAATGAAAATGGTGGTAATGCAGATGAGTGGAGAATTGAGATTCCTAAGTCAAAGGATATTGTGAAGAAAGAAGGCTATGATGTTATAGTCGTTGGTCTTGGTACATCTGGTATTACATCATATCTAAGTGCTGCTAGTAATGGAGCTACTGTATTTGGAATGGACTCAGCTGCTAAGATCGGTGGTAACGGTGCTATGGCAGTGGGTGCGATGGCTGTAAATCCTCCAACACAAGTTGCTCTAAATGATGGAACTCCGTTTGTAAATGAAGAGGAATTAATTCAGGACTGGTTAGCATATACAGAAGGTGATGCGAAGGAAGAAATGATTCGTAAATATGTTCAGGAATCAGGGAAAACATTTGATTGGTTAGAATCGAATTTTGATTTTCACTTTGGTGAAAAGATGTTTGGTTTCCACCATTCAAAGTTGTGGCCATTATGGACGACCTATACAGATAAATCGCAAACGGATAAAGATACTGCATATATAAATTCAATGAATCAGGCAACTGCTTTAAATGAAAAAAATGACTATATGACGGAACTAACTGCACAAGAGTTATTAAAGGACAACGATGGCAAAGTTATTGGTGTAAAAGCTGTTTCCTATGATGGCACAACTTATGAGATTTATGGAAAGTCAGTTATCTTAGCAACTGGTGGGTTTATCGGAAATGAAGAGATGTGTCAAAAGTACACAGGAAGTGTATGGCATACGTATGGTATGACCCAGTGTAATGGTGCTGGTATACAAATGGCTCAAACAATAGGTGGTACGTTAATGAATCCTGATGTAGGAGTTTCAACACATATTGCGCAGGTTTCCAATATTATTCGCTCTGATGAAGTCAGTGCAGACGAAAAAGCAATTCTTACATCATTACTACTTGATACGAATGCTGTCATGGTAGATTCATCCGGAAATCTATTTAATGAAAAAGCAGGAAAGAATCTTGCCTTTAATGCATGGTTAGCCGGAAAGGAATTTTACACTATCTATAGTGCAGAAGAAATCACTAAGATGAAGACGAGTGGAATGTCTACATTCAATAAACCAACATTCTTAACACAAGGTGGTAACTATGAACCAAATACACCAATTCCTAATATTGAAAGTATATTGGCGATTGGAGAGAAATATGACAATGTGATTACCGCAGAGTCAATTTCTGAACTAGGGGATAAACTAGGTATTAAATTAGCGATATCTGATGTACATGGCAAAACAGATGGAAAATTCTATGCGATTAAAGGTGCGGCGTATGTATATTCCACAAGTGGTGGTTTAGATGTGGATACAAACTTTAATGTACTAACCGCTGATCATAAACCAATCCCAAATGTATATGCGGTTGGAAATGATTCCATGGGTGTATTATTTGCGTCTGGAAAAGCATATGTTACCTATGGTGGTGCAGCACAGGGTTATGCATTAACCTCTGGACGTTTAGCAGGATATTACGCTGCACAAAATACCAAATAAACCAAAGAGCTCTCGAGCTCTTTTTCTATGTTAAGATAGAAGAAATAAAGGGGCTTTTCTATGACACAATGTGATATCAAAGCAATTTTCTTCGATGTGGATGGTACATTAATTTCACATCGCAAACATGCAGTACCAACTTCTACAATTCATGCGATTTCACGTTTGCGTAAACAGGGGATACTGACATTTGTGGCTACAGGTAGACATCCAATTGAATTAAAAAAATTACTACCTAATAACCTAGAGTTTGATGCATATCTTTGTCTAAATGGTATGTATTGTTTTAATAAAAATGAAGTTATTAGTACAAAACCAATTCCTAAAGAGGATATGAAAGGACTGCTACAAGCATTAGATAAAACAGCTTTTCCATGTACATTTATTACACAAGATGAAATGTATATGAATTATGCAAATGATTTAGTAATAGAAGTACAACGTGATATTAGTTCTGATGTCGCTGAAATAAAAGATGTTTCAAATGTGTTACAAGAAGATATTTTACAAGTAATACCATATGGATTAGATGATATACAGATAAATGAAGTGCTAAAGTGCATGCCACATTGTAAAGCAACCTCATGGCATGAGCGTGCTAGGGATATCATCGTCAAAGATGGTGGTAAAGATATAGGTATTAAAGAAATATTGCAGTACTACAATTTAGAACTATCAGAAATTATGGCTTTTGGTGATGGAGATAATGATGTAAAAATGTTAGAGATAGCAGGTGTTTCTGTTGCGATGGGGAATGGAAACGCAAATGTAAAAGCTGTTGCAGATTATATAACAGATGATATTGATGAGGATGGAATTGAAAAAGCACTGTATCATTATGGAATCTTTCATGAAACACTCATAAAGAAGGGATAATAAATACCATATAATAAGATTAGAAAGATGGTGAAGTATGAAAGTAATTATGAATGGTATTGCAATCATGCTGATTATATTTGTGGGTGGTTGGTTGCTATACTATGCAAAACACAATCATGATCCAATGGGAAACCGAATTGATGCAGAAAAAACTTATATGCTTGTAGGTTGTGGGATTGGAGCTGTGATTGGTATACTATGTGGTATATATGTAATTAGTTCAGCTACTTTAGGCATTGGACTAGGTATGTTAATAGGTATGATGATTGGTATTACAGTGCCAAAGATAAAGAAGAAGGAGAAGACATGGCAGCAGAAGTAAAAAAGGAAGTTTCATTTGATGTATTTGGACAATTAGATTTTCGTGCAGGTACAATCTTAAAAGTAGAAGATGTAGAAAAATCTACAAAGTTAACGAAGTTAACAGTTGATCTTGGCGAGGAAGAGCCTCGTACAATCGTATGTAGTCTTCGTGAAGTACGTGAAGATTATAAGACAGTTGAAGGAAAGCAGGCACTATTTCTAGTGAATCTTGCACCAAGAAAAATTATGGGAATTGAATCCCATGGGATGTTAGTGACACTTGGTTACGATGATGGTATTGCGGATACATTATTATTCCCAGAACATCCATTACCAAATGGTACAAGAGCTTCTTAATTAAATAGATAGTTCATGCCGATGTATATCTGATATACATCGGTATTTTTGTGATAAAAATAGTTATAATCGCTTTAGTTGTATTCAAATGTGGCTATGATATAATTTGCTTGTTAGTATAAACTAACTCACGTAATCTATTTGTATGTAATTTGTATGTTTTCGTTATGAAAAGGATGGTGTGAACACATTAGTGGTATGTTTATAACATTCGCGTTACAATTGGAAAATAGTATAGAGAATCAAGATAAATGATTCTTCTTACATAAGCAAAATTACACAGATAGTGTGATTGATATTTATTGGCATAGGGAGAGAATATGAAAAATATCGCAAAGAAATTATTTGCTACTGTCTTATCTGTAGCACTTTTGGCAGGATGTGCGCCAACAACAAAGAAAGAGTCCTCAGCACCAGCTGAAACTCCAAAAGCAGTTGAACCAGTTGATGTAAATGTAGCAGCTTTAAAGGGTCCTACATCTATGGGTATGGTTCAAATGATGAAGGAAAGTGATGAAGGCAAGATTACTTCAAACAATTATAAGTTTGAAATCTTATCTGCAGTAGATGAAGTAACTCCAAAGATTGTAAAGGGTGAAGTAGATATTGCGGCTGTTCCAGCAAATCTATCATCTGTACTTTATAACAAGATGGAAAAGAACTTACAGGTATTAGCGATTAATACATTAGGTGTTCTATATGTCTGTGAAACAGGAGATTCTATTCATTCAGTAGCAGACTTAAAGGGTAAGACAATTTACGCTAGTGGTAAGGGTGCAACTCCAGAGTATGTACTCAACTACATTTTAGAAAAGAACGGACTTCAGGTTGGTACAGATGTAACGATTGAGTGGAAGAGTGAGCATGCAGAATGTGTTCAGGCTTTAGCACAAGATCCTAACGCTATCGCAATGTTACCACAGCCATTCGTAACTGCAGCTGCAGCTAAGAATGATAAGATTCACGCAGCATTAGACTTAACAAAAGAATGGGATGCAATTCAAGCAAACGAAAAGAATAAGAGTTCATTAATCACTGGTGTTGTAGTAGCTCGTAAGGATTTCGTAGAAGCACACCCAGAAGCTGTAATGGATTTCTTAGAGAAGTATGCAGCTTCTATCAAGTATGTAAATGAAAATAACGATGAAGCAGCGACAATGATTGAATCCTATGATATCATTGCGGCAGCAGTTGCTAAAAAAGCATTACCATTCTGCAACATTACATATATCGATGGTAAGGATATGAAAGAAAAACTATCAGGTTACCTCAGTGTATTAAATGAGCAGAATCCTAAGTCAGTCGGTGGCAGCTTACCGGAAGATGATTTCTATTATGGAGCTAACTAAATCAAAGATTAAAATTTGGACAATACTGTTTTGGCTACTCGTATGGCAAGCCATCAGTATGATATTAAATCAGGAGATACTACTGGTATCTCCTTTTACCGTTGTTTTGCGCTTAGTAGAATTACTAAAGACAGTAGACTTCTATCAATCAATTTTACGTTCCTTATTGAATATTAGTTTTGGCTTTATCATTGCGATGGTCGTAGGAATTTTAATGGCTGTATTTGCCGCAAAGTACAACTGGTTTAAACAATTGCTGGCACCACTTATCTTTACAGTTAAATCGATTCCTGTCGCATCATTTATTATACTTGTGTTAATTTGGGTGCGTTCTGCACAATTATCGATTGTGATTTCCTTCTTAATGGTCTTTCCAATTTTCTATGAGAATGTACGAAAGGGTATTGAGATGTGTGATCAACAATTATTAGAGATGGCTGAGGTGTTTGAACTATCTAGTTTTACACGTATTCGTTATATCTATACATCTAGTATTCTTCCATACTTTCAGAGTGCATGTTCATTGGCCTTAGGTCTTGCATGGAAATCTGGAATAGCGGCAGAAGTCATTGGTCTACCGAAATTTTCAATTGGAGAACATTTACAACAAGCGAAAGTTTATTTTGATACAGCTGATTTATTCGCGTGGACATTAGTGATTATTCTATTAAGTACTGTATTAGAAAAACTGGTGATGGCTTTGATACGTATGATTATCAAATACATAGAAACGGAGTGTCTATAATGGATACCATTCAATTACATGATATTTCTAAGACATTTGATCAACATCCAGTTTTTGTAGGTTGGAATCATAACTTTGAAACTGGGATGGTACATGTACTTAAAGGCCAATCTGGTTGCGGTAAGACAACATTGTTGAGGATGTTGATGGGATTAGAAACAGCTGATTCTGGAAGCATTACATCATTACAAAACTATCGTAAAGCAGCTGTATTTCAAGAGGATAGACTCTGTGAAAACTTGAGTGCTATGCAGAATGTTCTGATGGCCGTTCACAATCAATCTAAGAATGATTTATTGGATCAGTTAAAACAAGATTTTAAGCAAGTAGGTCTTGATGATATGTACCAAAAGGTATCCACATTATCTGGTGGTATGAAGCGCAGAGTCGCAATTCTACGCGCAATGTACGCAAATGCAGATATCTTATTCTTTGATGAACCACTCAAAGGATTAGATGATACGACTAAGGAAAAAGTTATGCTGTTCATCAAAGAACGAATCAAAGATAAGACAGTATTCTGGGTAACACATGACGCAGATGAATATACTGTTTTTGATAAATATCAGCTACATGAATTATAATGAATGTAGCTTTTTATATGAGGACAAAAACATGTTTAATCAGAAACCGATTTATCTAAAGGTATATGCAAATGATTGTAAAGATGCATTGTTATTTCAAAGTAACGATACATCTATAAAACCAAAAGATATTGTGATGATTTCATTGCATGAACATGAAGTTCCTGCAATGGTTGTACAAGTTTCTCGTAAGATAAATAAAACAAACATTAATCCAGAGTTTATCTTACGCAAAGCAGGTTTTTTTGAAAAAAATAAATTATCCAAGGATGTTCGTAATCGAGTGAAGAACGAAGAACTTGCTTGGATTGATGAGATTGAACATTGGAACGCTATGGATTAGGGTGAGGCAATATGAAGATAGAGATGAATAAAATTATTGATGCACAACAAGATGAGATGATTGCATTAGGCAAAGAGTTGTTTATGCATCCGGAACTTGGTTATAAAGAATTTGAAACAAAGAAACTTGTTCAAGAAGAACTTGCAAAGCATGGTATTTGCGTAGAGGCAGAGTATTTTGAGACAGGTTTCCAAGTAAGTATTGGACATGGAACACCTCATATTGGATTGATTGCCGAATTGGATGCGATTCCTGTAGAAGGACATCCTTGCTCAAATCCAAAGGATCACGCAGCACATGCATGCGGACATAGTACACAAGTTGCAATCATGGTAAATGCAATGATTGCATTAAAGAAGTCTGGTTTATTAGAACAGAAAGGAAAAGTAACACTGTTCTTTACACCGGCTGAGGAATATACGGATTTAGATTATCGTCGTAAACTTATCCAAGAAGGAAAGATTCAATACATCGGTGGAAAGATGAACATGCTAGAAGCCGGTGTATTTGGAGATTGTGACTGTATCATTCACCTACATGCAATGGGATCGGAATATGCATATGGTTATGGCTCTTCTCTAGCAGGCTTTAAGTATAAGAAGATTATCTTCAAAGGGAAGGCATCACATGCAGGAGTACTTCCACATCTAGGTATCAATGCACTCAATGAATTTACACTATTCAATACAGCTTTGGGAATGTTGCGTGAAACCTTTGAAGAAAAGGATATGGTACGTGTACATGGGATTCTTACAAAGGGTGGAGACACAATTAATAGTGTGCCGTCAGAAGTAATCTATGAATGTTATATTCGTACTTTAAATCAGGATAAGTTATTAGAAATTGATCACCAAATTACATCGATGGCACAACATTGTGCGGCTGCATTAGGTGGAACGGTGGAATTTGCGGATATGATAGGATATCTACCATTTACACCAAACCCAGTACTTAGCGAAGTTGCACATCAGAATATCTTGGATTACGCAGCAGAAGATAATATCATTGCAAATGAAAGAAGCATCGCTGGTGGAGATGTAGGGGATGTATCCTGTTTCTATCCAATGATTCAATTTGGTTACAATGGCTTTAGTGGTGCAATCCATGGTACTGATTTCAAAATAGAGGATACATATAAAGCATTTGTAGAGCCAGCCAAAATTGTATGTGGATGCATCGTTGATTTATTAGAGAAACCAGAGTTAATAGCACAAATCAAAGCTTCTCATCACAGTATGGATAAAGAAGTATATAAATCATATTTACAAGGAAAATAAGTTAACGAAGAACTGCTATCAAAAAGATAGCAATTCTTTTTAAATTATGTTTGACTATTGGTCAAAATTAGATATGATTAAATTGTAAGTGATAAAGGGGGGTTCAAATGACAGATACAGAAAAGAATGCAAGCATGATTTGTCCTAAATGTGGTGCGAACTTAAAGATAGAGGAATATAACGATAATTTTGATCAAATCGTATGTCCTTATTGTGATTATAAGAGAATTGAACCAAAGAAAAAGTCTGTTGCAGAGCAGATGGACCATGAAGAAAAGATTGTTTATGCAAAAGAAAAAGGATACTTACGTGCTAACGATGAAATTGAAGAAATTAAGAAAGCACGTACACGCAAGAGAATTGCATTCGCATTAGTATCTTTGTTGTTTGTAGTCCTAGTTTTTAATCTCGTAGAAGAGCTAAATCGTCCAAAGGCTGATCCTTTTGCATATGTGACCATTGAGTGTTCTGGTATTGATGGACATGGTAAATGTGAAATGAAATTAGGGGATGCGAAAAATGATAAAGGAGAAGTTATTGATACAAGTAAGATTAAATATGAGATTTCTAAAACAACTAATTTCTCAAATGATGATACTTTAACAATTACTGCTGAAAGTGATACATATCAACTTACAGAAAAATCAAAGATATATACAGTCAGTGGTCTGGATGAATATCTTAAAAATGTAAATGAACTCAGTCAAGAAAATATTGATTTACTAGTTTTCGAAGGTTTAGCAAGACAATCTGATATAACTAAAAATTCATCTGGTGCTACATTTACTTCTGCAACAGGTAAGAAACTGATCGTGATGTCCGGAAACCAAAGCAGCACAGTGTACGTAATCTCTGAGATTAACTACACATTGGATGATGGAACAAATGCTACGTATTATATTTCTACTTACTTTAAAAATGTAGTATTAAGAAAGAATAGTAATGGTGAATATTCACTGGCACATGGAGAATCTATGTATGATGGTCATATGATTAATCTTGTTGGTAGTAGATTCTTTTATGGCTATGCAAGCCTGGAGGCAGCTGAAGCAGCAGCTAGAACAACGCAAACACCAGATTCAGATTATTCTGCAATTGATTTACAATAAAAACATAGATATCAATTTCATGCATACATGTAAATTGATATCTTTTTATATTATAGCTATATATTTGTTATAATAGGTTACAGAGGGTTATTAACATGTCATATTTCTTTCGCTATGAACCAGATGGAGTTCATAACATACCTATATTGATGATTCGTATTTTATTTGTGGCGATTTTACTGTTTGCGTATACGCAAAAGAATAATAAAAAGTTACTGTGGATTTCTTTACTGCTTGGTTTAGCATTACAACTTACTTTATTTCTTTGGTATTCTGGTAACTCAACGATATTTACCAAAGAAGGATTACCACTATATCATTGTCGATTATCCGCTATCATGCTTGCAGTAACATATTTATTGAAGAAAGAAAAGCTAATGAGATACTTTTCGTGGCTTGGTCTTCTAGGGGCGATTATTGCGTTCTCTTTTCCAGATCCTTCTCCATTTTTATGGCCACATATTACAAATATTACTTATATTTTTAGTCATATGTTATTGGGTTTATCTTCAGTTATTGTTTTAACAAAAGAGGAAGCTGTATTAAGTTATAAAGATATATTCTTGTATACGATTGTGATGAATCTTGTGATTTCATTTGTAAACCATTTTATGGGAAGTAACTATGGTTATTTAAGGGCTTTACCAAAAATGTTTCCATTTGATTTTACGCCAATACAGTTGTTCTTTATACTTTCTGTTCTAATTAGTGTAGTTATTATCGTTACAGAAAAGACATTTCTGTATATTCATCACTTAAATCATAAAAATGTTGAGGAAGACATCATTATTTAATGATAGAATAAGAAAGTATCATAGTTTAAAGAGGGAGATTTTATGGAAGATATCAAACAAGGATTTAGGAAGTACTTTAAACAAGGAAACCAGGCGATTATTCTGTCATTAATTGCTTGCATTATTGGTATTGGATTAATGACATTACCAAGAGTAATGCCAAAGTTATTGGCAAATAAGAAGAATGCCGTTATGTTTAATGCTGATGATAGTAAGCAGAACGGTAAGTATACTTACATCGATATTATCGCGATTGACGATTATAGTGCGTATCAAGGTTCTGATTATTACTATATAGCAGTTGATACTGATCGATTATTAAATGTAGTTAAAATTGATCAAAGTATCTACAACCAGATGAAAGAACAACAAGCATACTGGTCAACACGTGGTGATGATAAAACTGGAGAGTTGGCTCCAAAGCCATATCGTTTATATGGTGTACAAAAGTTTTTGGCAGATGAATATGTAAATGCAATTGGAAATTCTTATCAGAAGACTACTGAAGAGATGCGTAAGTATATAGGTACTTATTACTTCTCTAATGGTGTTGAATATAATAAGGATATGGCTAAAACTCTATTCTTAGTAGGTATTGTAGTTGTAATATGTGGTGCAGTTTCTGCATATGAATTTAATAAGAAAAATAAGAATGTTGAAAAGACAATTGCATACCTTGAGGGTACAGGAAGACTCTACGAAGCTTGGAATGAATTACAGACATATTTACAAATAAATAAGGATACAAACTGTATTCTTCTAGATAACTACGTTATCTCTAAGTCAGAGGGTATGATGAGACCTTACGAAGATATTCTTTGGGCATATCGTTATGTAATGAGAAGAAACTTCGTTGTCGTAAATCAGTATGCATTATGTCGCTTAGTAGATGGTGGAAAGATTCAATTAACTCCTGCAGGCTTTTTAAAGAAGGAAGCGATTGAGGAAATCTTAGATACAATTGCGATGAAGAATCCTTCTGTTATGTTAGGTTATTCAGCAGACAACCAACGTGCATATAAGGAAATGACAAGACGCTAAAAAAGTATGTTCTTACAGAAATGTAGGAACATATTTTTATTTTTTAAAAGAAGAGTTCATAAATTTAGGTATGCTATAATGGTAGCCAAATGAGAGGGGGATTCTATGATTAAAGAGCGTCAATTTTATCAACGTTTAGCAGCGATGATGATACCTCTTGTGATTCAAGAGATTATAAATTTCTGTGTGCAGATGTTAGATACAGTCATGGTTGGATCGTTAGGGGATGCGGCTGTATCAGCGGTTACTTTAGCAGGTCAGCCATACTTTATCTTTAATGTCTTTGCGTTTGGCTTAACATCAGCAGGAGCTGTTATGATTTCGCAGTATTGGGGACAAAAGAATATCGAAAAGATCAAACATATTATGAGTGTGATGTTATGGTCGGTTGTTGTTGTGTCAGTCTTATATATGGGTTTATGTTGGTTATTTCCACGCCAGATTATCCGTATTTTCGCAACAGATGAAAAGCTGGTTGAACTTGGTGTATCCTATCTTCAAGTAGTTGTTATTTCTTATTTATTAAATGGATTATCTATGTGGTATTTCTCGTCATTATCCGCAAAGGAAAATGTAAAGATTAGTGCCGCAGTATATACAGGTTCGTTCTTTGTGAATTTGATTTGTAACTATCTTTTAATCTATGGAAACTTTGGTTTTCCAAAGCTAGGTGTTGTAGGTGCCGCAATTGGTACGATTGTCGCAAGAGCGTTCCAGCTAGTATGTGCAAGTATTTATGCACGTTATCATGAAAAGGATATTCGATTTGGTTTGCGTGATATTTTTGATTTTGATAAAACGATGATTCCTACATATTTCCACTTAAGCCTTCCTGTGATTGGGGATGATTTGATTTGGAGTTTAGCTGTATCTACACAGCTAGCTATCATCGGTAGAATGAGTAGTGATTATGTCGCAGCCGCATCCATTGCGAGTGTTGCGCAACAATTTGTAATGATTCTTGTCTATTCCATGGCAAAAAGTGCTACGATTACAACAGGAAAAGCAGTTGGACAAGGTGATTATGAACGGGTAAAACAAATTGGTAGAACCTTCTTAGTATTATCTGCGTTTGTAGGGATCCTTGCGTGTGGGGTTGTACTACTTATTCGAACACCTGTACTATCGTTATATCCAAATGTAACGGTTGAGACAAAGAATCTTGCATATCAGTTTATGACTGTAATTGCAGGGATTATGTTATTTACAGGGATTGAAAATACGGCGATTGTAGGTATCTTACGCGGTGCAGGAGATATGCATTATGCATTCCGTATCGATGCAGGATGTATGTGGTTGATTGGTTTACCAATGGGATTACTTGCGGCATTTGTATGGAAGCTACCTGTAACATATGTATACTTCTTCTTGCGTTTTGATATTATTTTCAAAATTATTTTATGTATTCATCGTATCTTAAAGGGAGAGTATATTAAAGACTTTACGCGTAAAGCTGCGTCCTAGGAGGGAGTTATGTATTACGGAAATATCAAAGAATATGACATTGCGGATGGTCCTGGGGTACGTGTATCACTATTTGTATCCGGTTGTACAAATCGCTGTAAAGGTTGTTTTCAACCACAGACATGGAGTTTCTGTTATGGACAGCTATATACCGAAGAAGTAGAAAATCATATCTTAGAGGCACTGGGTAAAGAGTATATCCAAGGATTAACACTCCTTGGTGGAGAACCATTTGAACCAGAAAATCAGATAGAACTTGTGAAACTACTTCGTAAAGTAAAAGAACGTTATCCAGAAAAAGACTTATGGAGTTATACAGGATTTATCTATGAGAAAGATCTTGTAAAGGGTGGAAGAAGGCACACAGAAGTTACCGATGAGATGATAGATCTACTAGATGTTTTGATTGATGGTCCATTTGTTTGGCAGAAAAAGAATCTTCGTCTAATGTATCGTGGTTCTGAAAACCAACGTGTAATCGATCTTAAAAAAACACGTAAAGAAGGGAAAGTTATACTATTCGTTGAATGAGAATGGAAAAAAGAATTCCATTCTCATTTTTACATGATATAGTAATTTTGCGTGGTTTTTAGAAACTGATTCTGTTTCTTTACGCATGTACTAAAATGTTGTATTTGGAAATAAAATATAAAAGTATTTTATCCATATTTGATGGATAAAATAGCTATGTTTCTCTAAGATTTTTAAGAGCATGGCGCATCTTTCAAGGACAACGAAATATCGAATTCTGAAGAAAGAGGAGTAGATTATGAAGAATAAAAACATCTTAGGACATTTACAGATTATCATGTCCTCATCACTATTTGGCTTAATGCCTTTATTTACAAAGATGGCATATAGCTATGGAGCAACACCAATTACTGTTGCGTTCTGTCGCTGTTTCTATGCAACAATTATTCTTGCGGTAATGTTACCGTTTATGAAGAAGAATATCTTTACGATTGAACGTAAACAAATTGTACCAATGCTAAAGATTGCGATTCCATTTGGATTAATTCCAGTTGCGTTATTTATTGCCTATACATACTTGGATTCAGGTATGGCAACAATTTTATTCTATACACATCCAATCTTTGTCATGGTGTTATCCATCCTGATGTATCATGCATTTCCTTCTAAGAAACAAATCCTATGTATGATTTTATGTTTAGCAGGTATTGTTCTATTAAACGCGATTCAAGGTGAAATTAAAGTGGTTGGTATTGCAGTCGCAATTCTAGCAGGCTTTATCTATAGCATTTATGTTATTGCTTGTGGACAGAAGGGGATTGATGAGATTGATCCAGCAGTATTATCTTTCTGGATTAACTTATTTGCGTCAATTGCTGTAGGTATCATTGGTATTGTGACTGGTCAATTAATGATTGTAACTGAGCCAATGGGACAGCTATCTATGTTTGTGCTAGCACTACTTGTATCTGTTATTGCGGTATTACTATTCCAACATGGTGTGTTAATAACAGGTGGTTTAAAAGCTTCATTACTTAGTACCTTTGAACCACTTACAAGTTTGTTCATTGGTATGATTGTATTCCATGAGTTATTAACAGCACGTCAATGGGTTGGTATTATACTTGTATTAGTATCTGTAATTCTATTAGTGATTCCAGTAGATGTAAAAAAAGAGAAGTAAAAGTAGGTTATTAGGGAAATACATATCTTGTATTTCCTTTTATCATACGTTTGAAAGTGGATACTTCCAGTTGACGTATAAAACGAAAAGTATTATATTTACAATAGTTAGTTTAATGTAACTAACTTCTGAAAACTATGCCGGAAGAACTCATTGTAGAACATTGTGCACCGACATTAGCCGGTGTCAAAACAGGAAACCTGTTTAACTGCGGTTATTCTTGTAAGGAACAATTAATGAAGCAGATTGAAGAAATCAATCATCGCTTTAGAAATTGTGATCTTAAAATGACTATCCTCAGTTATCCGAAGGATCGAGCACTCATTTATCTATATCGACCAACATGGTTGAAAACAGATTTATCCAAAGAAGAGGTTGTTTCGATATTAAAGGAAAGAGGGTATCCAATTGATGATATGTCTGCATGTATTGACGTATTAAGTCAACGTATTCAATCCTGTCATCAACGTGCGTTCCCACATGAAATTGGATGTTTCCTAGGATATCCAGCAGAAGATGTACGAGGTTTTATTGAGGATATTAAACCTTGTAAACTTGTTGGAACTTGGAAAGTATATGGCAATGAGGAGATGGCAAAACATTTATTCCAAATATATGAGAAATGTACATATGCATATTTGGAACATTTTGAAAAAGGAATGTCTTTAGAGCAGTTAGTTAGATTTGTCTAAATTAAAGGAGGAAAAAATCATGAGTAAAGTAGCAGTTGTGTACACAAGTACAACAGGTAACACAGAAAAGATGGCTGAAGCTATCGCTGAAGGCGCAAAGAGCAAGGGAGCAGAAGTTGTTGTATTAACAGCAGATGCATTCTCAGCTGGTGAAGTAGCTAACTACGATGCAATCGCATTTGGTAGCCCAGCTATGGGTGTTGAACAGCTTGAAGAGAGCGTGTTCGAACCAATGTTCGCAGACGTTGAAGGTAGCCTAGCTGGTAAGAAGGTTGGTCTATTCGGCTCCTATGGTTGGGGTGATGGCGAATGGATGCGTACATGGCAGGATCGTGTAGCAGCAGATGGAGCTGTATTAGTACAAGATGGTGTTATGGCAAACTATGAACCTGATGATGGTGCATTAGCACAGTGCAAGGCATTAGGCGAAGCATTAGCTTAATCAAAGATACGAAATAATAAAAGTAATGTAAAATAACTTGGGGTTTTAGAAAAAATCGCTTTAAAATTACATGGGGTAAAAAGGTAGAAATAGTAGATGATGGCAATGGTGCCTGTCTACGGTTTCTACCTTTTATCTGTGCTAAGAAAGAAATGTTTTATTGTTAATTATTTTTTGTATGAACCACGTTTCTTTCCATTTCTTTTATTGGATTGAAGGTGGTTTGTAATTGTGTAATATAGTTTTCTATTTAACGCGTAGAGCGCTCTAGCACGGAATCTTGGAAAGTTTGAAAGACCGTTAGAAACATTGATTAGTACGCGTAATCTACTATTCATATATTCTGATAATGCATTCGATTGTTTTCTATCGTTATATGGTCTTCTAAATGAGTTGAGATACTCTTCTTTCCAGTTTATGATAGATGTCAAAAAGTCTTCGTATTCAGGTATATCAGCAGAAATAAACGCATCTAGTATGGAAGTGATTTCATTTATACAAGATGGGTAAATAGCAGTTCTATTAAAGTTTCGAAATAATTCTTTTAAGTGGTAGGCAAGTGTTAAAGTTGGATTAATCTCCAATAACTGATTATACATATCTCTATAATTCAATTTTTGCCTAAAGAAACTGTTATATTTCGGCTCGTTATCTAAGTTGTAGTCTGTTTCCAGTAATTTATGCCATGTTTTAAGAAGATAATAAGCTCTACTTCCTTTTTCATAATGATTCATGATATTGATACGTAGGTGTGAGAAGCCAGAGGTTAGATGCTCGATGACATGGAAAGGATCTACAGCGACAATGGCATTAGGTAGATATTTCTTAACTACATCTTTGTAAGGCTGCCACATATCCATGGTCACTATTTTTACTCTTTGTCTTTCACTGCATGGAATGTTTTCAAAGTAAGTGCTAAGTTCCTTTTTTGAACGAGACTGTATGACTTCATTTAGAACACGAGCTTTATTATCGACCATAACACATAAGTAAGAACTATTTTTTAATGCCATATCAGAATATAGTTCATCAATTCCTAGATACTCTGGTAAAAACTGCCTTGGAATTCTTAAGTAACTATCGGCATAGAGTTCTACCGTAGGGATGGATATATGCGCTCTGAGTGCAATCGTTTTTAAGTTGATGGAAACATCGCCTAGATCCTTCATGATTTGATCAATCATAGAGAAAGTGGAATGCATACCATCAGGTGTAAAGATATTGTCTTCACTAAAAGTACGAAGACAGTCACGGCACTTGTATCGTCTTCGTTTCCAATTGACAATTGTTTTTAGACCAGCGATATCTTGTGTTTTAAAAGTATATGTTAGAAGTCCTTTACTAGATGTATCAGCACCACAGTATGGACAAATAGGGTGTTTATTTATCAGTAGAAGATAAATATTTAAGGTACCATGATTACGAGTCGTATATAGACTTTGGACCTGGTCTTGGGACAAGTTCAAAGCAGATGTGATAATATAATCAATAGCCATTTATGGCCTCCTCTCTAGTTATTTTCTTTCTTAGCAAAAAGATAATAGCATGAGAGGTTTTTTTATATTAGAATGTACCCCCAAGTTTTCTGGAGAAATATTAAAAAGGTACCCCAAGATTTCTCATTGCGGTACCCCAACCCCAAGTAATTTTAGAGCGCCATAATAAAAACTGTCACTTCCTAGAAAGTGACAGTTTTTTTAACTTGCTTAGTTTGCGATACCGTGATGTGCAGTATAGCTACCAGCTGTTAATGATGAGAAGTGATAACCATTCTGCAGACCCCAGACAATGATGCGTTCAACTGCATCGACTGAGAAACCTTTTGTGTCGTGTTGTAATACAACAGAAGGGCGGTTATTTGCGGAAGCGTTTTGAACTTGGGTGATTACATTTTCATATACTTCATCTGCAGTGGACGCTCCACCTGCATCACCACTGGATACATTCCAGTCAAAGTAAGTGTAGCCCTTTAAAGCAGCCTGTCTTACTAAGGCTGTCATAATTCCTGCAGTATAATTACGGCTAACGGTATTAGAAGAACCACCAGGGAAACGGAATAGATTTGCGTATGTTCCTGTTTGTTGGTAGATGATATTATTCATTGCATTGAAGTCATTCCAGAATGCATCTGTACTCGAATATACATTTGAATAACTATGCGTGTAGGAATGTTCCGCAACAACGTGACCTGCTTGTGCTTCCTTTTGAATCATATAGATGTAATCAGGCTGTAAAGCAGTTACGAAGAAGGTTGCTGGAATATTGTATTTAGCAAGTACATCTAATAGACGTTGTGTATGTGCACTTGGTCCATCATCAAATGTTAAATAGATTGTTTTATTGTCTTCCGCTTGAATCTGATTTGGCGGAAGATTTTGTACGTGTACGACACGCTGTACAGTTGTTTCGTTGTTGTGGGAATCCTTGCATGTATATGTAAGTGTATAATCACCAGGAGTGTAAACATCGACACTACCAGTAACGACTGTATTTGCTGTGATATCTCCATCTAAATCATCAATCGCAGTATATGAATCCACAAATTCATTTCCGCGAACCCAAGTCACATCATTACCACCGACGAGTGTAATTTCAGGTCCTTTACGATCATCGTAGACAATCTTACGTTCTGCAATCGCTTTATTACCATGAGAGTCGATAACTTTATAAGTGACAACACCATCTTTTTCTTCACGTATAACTTTATCAGTTAAATCACCATCGTAATCATCAATTGCAGTATAGCCTTCTTCTTCATATGGATGATTGAAGAGGGTATAACTATCTGGGTTTGATGTTAATGTAATTTTAGGGGCTGTTGTATCTTGCACAACAACCGTACGTTCTTGAGTAGCCTTTAATCCATCTTTTTCAGCAGTATACTCGATTTTATAAGAACCTAACTTACTTGTATCGACAGTACCAGTACTTTTTACTTCTAACTTTTCACGTAGGAAGGTAAGAATTGTACCTTGTTTATAGGCTATTGCGCCTTGATCTTCATAGTTTGATTTATACTCAACAAGTGTAGTTTGATCGCCGTTTACTTCTATTACAACTTCCCATTTATTTAGTAATACTACAAGAGTTGCACTAAATAGAAATAATATAGTAATGAAAATCAAAAACTTTGTTAAGGGTTTTTTGATTAATTGTTTGTTCATAAAAATACCTCATTATCTATTCTACCATTAATTATGGTAAAAAGAAAAAAACCACCAGTTTTATTACCGGTGGTAGATTAAGATTTTATTTATTGAATAAATCTTTAGCCTTGTCGAGTAAGTCTTCACCAGCTGTCTTAGCTGCGTTAGCTACATTCTGTAAATCATCAAGACCAAGCTTTCCATCTTCGCCAAGAAGACCCTTAACGATGTCGTTCTTCTTAACTTCAGCAGCGATACGGTCAAAGTCTTCCTTTGTTAACTTTCCATCATCGCCTAAGATGCCCTTTAATACTTCGTTATTTGCAGCGAAAGTCTTTAACTTTTCTGGGCTCTTTTTTAATTCTTCAACTACCTTTGTTGCTAGTTCTTGTACATTAATGTCTGACATTTTGATTTTCTCCTTTTAGGTTGAAGATATCATAATGGATATAAATCTTTTATACAAGTGAAACTATTCTGCTTCCTTAAAGTCTTTTGTGGATGTAATTGGGAAACGTATTTCGTCTGCATAGAGGAAGCTTTCAATACGAGAAACATATTGTTGGATTGTTTCTAATATTCTAGGCATTTGAGCATCTGCGTTATCTGGTTGAATACGGTCAACAATAGAAACTTCAATCATACCAAAGGCAGGGTTATGCAGACACTTATCATGCCATTCGGAATCTGCTAGAAGTACATTGTATGCATGTTTTACTTTTTCATTTTGTGATACAAGCCAAAGTTCAATGCCAAGAGTATGATGATCTAATGCAATGATAAACTTTAGATAGCGGTCATATAAAAATGCATCATGAATAGAGAAGTAACTGTAATCCATAAACCCAGGTGTAATTTCACTAACAGTGAACATAGAAGGGATAGAATTATGTAACTTTGTAAAATAGTTCATGATTTCGATATATGCGACTTGCAAATCACCTTGATTTACTACTTTTTGATAGGTATCAAGATAATAGTTCATATCTTTTGGCATAGAATCAACCTCCACATAATCAGATTATACTTCATATAACTTTAAGATTATATGGTTTTATCATACCTCATCATTCATATATAATAAAGAACGGAGGTTCATTCTATGAATTTTGATAAATTAAAAAATAACAGCCGTAATATTCTAAAATCAATCGGACTTATTATCCTTGCATTAGCTATCTATCACGTAGTTTCAGATATTGTAGTAGGGTTTGGATATAGTTTCTTTACAGAGGAACAAATTGAAGCACTCAGCTACTATTTCTTTGATACAGTGATCTGTGTGATTACATGTATCTTACTATTCGCGGTGTACTATTTTACATATAGAAAAAATGACGGACTTGTATTAGCAGATTCTAAGATGCCTAAGTGGATGGTAGTTCCATTTGCAATCATTATTACACTTGGTATGGGTTTAGTTAGTTCACTTTGGTTAGACTTTGCATATACACAACTTGCAAATGTTCCATTTGTTGCACAGAGCGTTGAAAGCTTTGACTCTGCTTGGTCAACAATAGGTGAAGATCCATATATCTGGGTATGCTTATCTGTTGTTATCTTTGGACCAATTGCAGAGGAACTCTTATTCCGTGGTATTATTCATAACTCCATTAAGAAGGTATGTAACCCTTATGTAGCAATTGTATTATCTGGATTGATGTTCGGTATTTGGCATGGAGAATTTGTACAGACAGTTTATACAACATTCTTCGGTATTGCATTAGCAGTGGTATATGAATATAGTGGTTCTCTTTGGGTACCAATCGGTATGCATATCTTGAATAACTTTACATCTACATTACCACCAGCACTTGATACAACTTCCACATACTTACTGATTACACGTATGGAAGAAATTTGTTTACTACCTACAATACTATTACTCATCTACATGATTCGTGCTATTCATAAAAAGGAGAAAGAAAACCATGAAATTAATTCTGTATCATGCTAATGCGATGATGAAAGAAATTGCCGAAAATTGGGCAAAAGAAAATCAGATTGAAGTAACAGTATTATCAGAATTATTGACTGCAGAAAGTGTAAAACTTGCAAAGGGATATGATGGTATCATCAACTCTCAAGCTGCCGGTACTATCGACAAAGAAATCTATAGCACATTACGTGAGTATGGTATTCGCCAGATTGCGTTAGTTAGTGCAGGATATGAATTATATGATTTAAAACTCGCAACAGAAAATAACTTAGTAATTACAAATGTTCCTAGTTACTCACCAGAATCTATCGCAGAATATACTGTATTAACTGGTTTAAATCTTGTTCGCAATAACAATACTATTATCGCTAACGTCGCAAAGAACGACTTCCGTTGGCAACCATCTATCTGTGGAAGAGTTATGGGAGATATGAAAGTAGCGATTATCGGAACAGGTAGAATTGGACAAATCACAGCGAGATTATTCCATGGATTTGGATGTGAACTTACTGGATTTGATCTATATCAGAATGAAGGAATTAAGAGTATCCTGACATATAAAGACTCTATTGAAGAAGCAGTTAAGGATGCAGATATTGTTTCCATTCATATGCCAGCAACTGCAGATAACCGTCATTGCTTTGACTATGAGCTGTTTAAGAAGTTTAAGCCAGGTTCTATCCTATTAAACATGGCAAGAGGCTCTATTGTTGATACAGAAGGGTTACTAAAGGCTTTGGATGAAGGTATTCTATCTGGTGCAGGTATTGATACATATGAGTATGAAATGCCATATATCCAAAAAGATTATCAAGATAAGACAATCGAAGATGAGGTGTTTGCACGTCTAGTACATCACCCACGTGTGATGTATTCACCACATATTGCATACTTTACAGATGAAGCAATTAAGAACCTTGTAGAAGGTGCATTAAACGCTGCTGTTGAAGTGATTACAACCGGTACATCTAAATCTAGAGTAAACTAGGCATATGCTTTGTATTTTTAGTTAGTTATGACTATCATAAAAGTATGAGGTAAATGAAAATGAAAAAATTATTAATTCTTGCTTTATCATTGTTTTTAGCAGGCTGTATGGTTACTAAGACGAGTGAAACATCCAGTAGCTACAAAACAATTTCATCAAAAGAAGCTCAACAAATGATTGAAGAACACAAAGATGCACTCATTCTTGATGTTCGAACAGCTGCTGAGTATGAAAGTGGACATATCCCTAATGCGGTAAATCTTTCCAATGAAGATATTCAAGCAGGTAAGGTAGATAGTTTAAAGGATAAGTCTCAACTCATTATGGTATATTGTCGTAGTGGTAACCGTAGCCGTCAAGCAGCACAGAAATTAGCTGAACTTGGCTATACAAATGTTGTAGATTTTGGTGGTATCCAAAGTTGGCAAGGAGATATTGAAAAGTAAAAACTGGTCACTCGACCAGTTTTTTTATGATAAATACTCAGCTTTAGAGATTTCCTTTTCATGTTGTAAGGCAAACCACAGTTTTGTACCATCTCCAATTTCATCAGTTTCCAAACGGATTGATGTAAAGTTTAACTTCTCCATAATAGTTGCATTTACTAGACGACGAGGTTCATCAACCTCGAAAGAATAGTAATACGGTTCTGGCTTTGTATCAGGTCCATACTGTGCAATATCAGGATCTAAAGCAATGGCAGTATATAAATCTGTATTATCGTATGAATAACGTAATGCATGGTCTTTAATCATCTGTACCATATTACGGAATATCGATTGTCTACGATAAGCAGTGGTTACATATGCATTTGTAATTAGTAAGGCTTCTCCTGAAATTAGTAGGGAGGAGCTTTCTTTATTTGGTGGGTAAGCAATCTCAGGGAAGTAATTACCACATAGACAATAATGTTCAAGATAAGTCCAATCAGATTCATCGGCACAGAAGTTAAATACTTTTTCATTGGTCAAAAGTGTATCCATGGATGCATGTAATCCCGATATATCTGCAATAATCGTATCACCCTCATACACAAGTATTGTAATACGTTCTAATACATTACTATCAATCTCACAAACATGCTTAATCTCTTTACCATCTGATGACATCACCGGTAAGGCAAATAAGCAGTATACATACTTACCGATAGTTGTAACAGCATAATAGTCAGGATGAATATCATACCAATCTAAAAGGATATCTGTAGTATCAGGTAAATATTTCTCTAATCGAGTCAATGATTTT
>CALHUY010000012.1 GCA_938039295.1 uncultured Solobacterium sp. | reverse complement strand
AAAAACCTTCTCACTTAGCTGTCGAGATAAAGGCGAAGCGAGAAGATTTGCAGGATACTTACAAAAGAGAAATCCGAACATCAAACTAGAAAATATTCAACCAGAAGGTAATGGTACATTACAAGATTTAGGCGCATTATAGAAAAACGGTGATACATACAGTTTATATTTGTTAAAAAGAGGGAAAATGATGCAAAACCATATCATTCATAAATTAAGAAAAGATATATGGAAAGGAACACTATTACCTATTGAATACACATCGAAAGAATACTACGATGTGAATATGCAAAGAACAGATGATGGTTTTCAGATTTCAATTCAAAAGAAAAAATTTACGAAACCATTTATACATAGTTTAGAGGATTGCGAATATCATGATAAACTTTACGAAGACTGGTGGGAAGATGCGGAAGCCTTTGGTATTACAGAAGATAACAAATTACTTGCAGCTATTGAAATTTGCCCAGAGAGCTGGACAAATCGATTGATTATTACAGAACTATTTGTTGATGAGAAGTTGAGAGGGCAAGGGTATGGTAAGAAGTTGTTAGACATTGCCAAAAAGATTACAGTAGAAAAAAACTATCGTACATTGATTTTAGAGACACAATCATCAAATATAAATGCAGTTGACTTCTACCTGCACGCAGGTTTTACCTTGATCGGTTTTGACAGTTGTTGTTATACGAACACTGATTTAGAGCGAAAGGAAATTCGTCTTAATATGGGATGGTTTCCTATAAAGACAAAGTAATGTAACTTAAAAGTGAACCTCCTAAGTTTTTATAATAACTAAGAGGTTCACTTTATAATTGCATGATTATTTTTGTGGTAAATCAATTTGTGTAACTGGAACATTACTAACAAATTTGAATACTAAAGAAACTAAATCTCCATTCATCTCTATTGGAACAGAAACAGTATCGTGATTTATGGTCATGTAATATTTCTTATCCTTTGTTTGAATATAATATGAGTTCGTGTATTGTGTCTGTTCGTGCTCTAAAGTACCTTCTACATAAACCTTATCTAGGAAAATTTTCACAGAATGATCTTCATAGATTTCCATGTTATAAGCACTGTTTGTATTTGAATCCATCGCAAGATAATGCCCTTTTCCTATAGAAATTGTTGCGTTAAACTGCATATAAAGATAAATACTAAAACAGACAGATGCAAATAAGATGAGTAAAAAACCGGAGATTAAAACCTTTGTGCTAGTTTTATGCATGCTTTCACCTCACAATTTTATAAAATAATGATAAATAGTAGATGTATTGGTATTTTTAGTATATCGCTTTTGTAAAGAGAAGTGAATATTTGAAGCAAACTTCAAATATTTTCAAAAATACATAAAATTTGAAGTATACTTCAAATTTATCGATTCAATAATTCGACTTTTCTGCGCTTTCCTTTGACAGTAAAATCTTCAAAACGAGATAAAATATCATCCGCTTTTGAAAGGATTGTAACAGTTGAGAAGCGGTCTTGAATTTCAAGTGTGCCAATTTCATCAAAAGAGAATATAGTACAAAGTGCACCGATGATATCCTTTGGACGTATCTTATCATTTCTACCTGCTCGAATTAGAAGTTGTGTTACCTGCGTAGAAGGTGCTGCTTTCTTTTGGTATGGAATCGATAAATCAACAGGATGGGTATCTTGTGGTGTATATGCTTGACTATGCATGCGAATATAGATACCAACTTCAGATTTCATCTCTTCGGCTGAAAGTAGCGAAATGGAAATACCTTCATCCCCTTGGTGGGCAGTACGACCTGAGCGGTGGATAAATGTTTCGGTATCAATAGGAATATCATAATGAATGACATGAGATAGCTCATGGATATCAATACCTCTAGCAGCCGCATCTGTCGCAACTAATACACGTATATCACCTTTGCGGAAATCACTCATGATGGCGATACGTTTTCTCTCATCAAAATAGCCAGAGAACGCAGAACTGAGGATGTTATTTCTTAGTAACATATCAGAAAGTTCTATTGCAGTGCTACGATGGTTGACGAATACAATCACAGAAGTGATTGGTAGTGATTGTAAAAGAGATAATAATGTGTCTTTTTTATTTTCCGTTTCAAGATAGTAGGATGTAATTTTATCGTTTACTGCAATTTCACCTTGGGATACTTCCTCAAAAGGAGTATCAAAGTAAGTGTGAATCATGTCGTTCTTTGTGGCAGAAAGACATATCGTTTGAATGCCATGAATTGCGTTTCGTAGTTGATCCACTTCTTCAGATTGCCCTGTGGAGTAGACTTGATCAGCCTCATCAATCACAAAAAGAGATAAATTGGAAAGTTTGAAAGCTTCTTGGTTGTATAAATCCAGTAATCGACCCGGTGTTCCGATGATGATGTGAGGACGATGACGAAGCGCATTTAACTGCTTTTCTGTGTCCATACCACCAATCAAAGTAACAACATGTACCTGTGTATAGGAAGCTAGTAGCTTGGCTTCTAATGAGATTTGAATCGCGAGTTCTCTTGTAGGGGCTACAATTAAAACAGAAGTAAAATCATCATTTGGATTTACCTGTTCAATTGCAGGAATCAAATAAGAGGCAGTTTTACCACTACCAGTTTTGGCTAGCACAAATAAACTTTTTCCTTCTTGAATCATCGGAATGACAGTTTCTTGAATCGGTAATAGGGAATGATAGCCCATTTCATTGAGGGCGTTTTGGATAGAATTTGATAGTTTCATGGCTTAATATTAGCACACATTGAAAAAACTGCTGAGATGTCATGCAGAGAATGGATAAAACTAGTACAATAATAGTGGAAAACTGGAGGGACAGCATGTTTCAGGATACTATAGCCGCAATCGCCACTGCAGATACAATGGGAGCCATCTCCGTCATTCGTATTTCTGGTAGTGACGCAATTCAAATCGTTACCGGCTTAACAGGTAAAGATTTTAGCGAGGCCAAGGGATATACGATTCATTACGCAACCATTAAAGAAGGAAATGAGTCTGTTGACGAAGTACTCGTCAGCCTTTTCCGTGCGCCAAAATCATATACTGGTGAAGATGTTGTAGAAATCTCTTGTCATGGTGGTGTCTATATCACAAGAAAAGTATTGTCCCTCATTCTTGGCGCAGGTGCACGTATGGCACGTCGTGGAGAATTTACAGAACGCGCATTCCTTAGTGGGAAGATGGACTTATCCCAAGCAGAAGGTATCAATGACTTAATTTGGGCAAAGGATGAAATTAACGCAAAGAGCGCAATCCATTCATTAAAAGGATCTGTCGCAAAACTAATGCGACCATTAGAAGAAGATTTAACACAAATTATTTCGAATATTGAAGTAAATATTGATTATCCTGAGTATGATGATGTACATCAATTAACTGAGGAAGAAATTCTACCAAAGGCAGAGAAGTGGATTGATGATATTCATCAAATCATCGTAACAGCACAACAATCTGCAGTGATTAAAGAAGGGATTAATACCGTTATCTTGGGTAGACCAAATGTAGGTAAGTCCTCCTTGTTGAATGCGCTTTTGGAAGAAGATAAAGCAATCGTTACGGATGTGGCTGGAACGACAAGAGACCTTGTAGAAGGAACGGTACGACTCAATGGCATCACATTAAACTTGATTGATACCGCAGGTATTCGTAAGAGTGATGATGCGATTGAACAGATTGGTATTACCAAATCCTTACAAGCGTTAGAAAAGGCACAACTTGTGATTGTTGTATTAGATGGTTCCGAGGAATTAACCGAAGAAGATCAAGAACTATTAGAGAAGACAAAGAATCATAATCGTATTGTTGTGTATAATAAGAAAGATAAGGATAGTATGCATGCAGGTATATCAATCAGTGCTATCCAGAAGGATATTACAGAACTAACAAATGCGATTGTGGAGAAATACCATAGTGAATATATCGCAGCCAATAGTGATACATTGAATAATGAAAGACAGATTGGTTATGCTTTGCAGGCAGAACAAGCAATGAGAGATGCAGTAAATGCATTACATGCAGGTGTGGAGCTTGACTTAGTAACAATCGATTTAGAAAAAGCGTGGACTGCATTACGACAGATCACTGGAAAGGCAGGCAAGGAAGATCTCTTAGATGAAATCTTCTCACGCTTCTGTTTAGGAAAATAAGATGAGTGAATTACATTATGTAGATACCCATTGTCATTTGATGGGAGAAGAGTTTCAAGAAGATTTAGAAGAAGTTATCGCACGCTGTAAAGAAAAGCATATAGATAAATTAATGATAATTACATTATCACTAGAAGAAACAAAACAAGCCATTGAATTTGCCAAACGTGACCCTGAAAACTACAAGGTTGCGGCTGGTATCTTCCCAGAAGATACTACGAAGGTAGATGAAAAATATTGGAATGCATTTTGTGAATTGGTGAAAGATCCAATGGTAACTGCAATCGGAGAAATCGGACTAGAGTACCACTGGGTTACAGATGAAGCTGAACGTGCTGTACAGCGTGAATACTTTGCAAAGTTAATCGAACTAGCAAGAGAAGTAAATAAACCAATCTTAGTACATTCAAGAGATGCAATGCAGGATACCTTCGATATTATGAAGAAACATCACTGGAAGGGATTATTACATTGTTTTCCAGGTTCAAAAGAGATGGCAAAAGAATTTACGAAGTTAGGCTACTATATCGCACTAGGTGGTGCGTTAACATTCAAAAATGTAAGACACGCTGTCGATGTAGTAGAGACAATCGATTTAAACTACTTACTCAGTGAAACAGATGCACCATACATGGCACCTGTTCCAGTACGTGGTTCGCGTAATGAACCATCGAATATTCCATATATTGTAGCGAAGATGGCAGAGATTCGAAATATGTCAGTTGAAGATATGGCTACACAAATCGATGAAAACTGGACAAGATTCCTGGAGGAAGCTGATGGATCGCATTCATGAGATAATTGTTGTGGAAGGAAGACATGATACACAACGATTAAAGAAATACTTTGATTGTGAAACGATAGAGACAGGTGGTAGCAGTATCGATGATAAAGTCATTGAACAGATTCGCCATGCCGCAAGCAGGCGAGGTGTCATTGTCTTTACGGATCCAGATACACCAGGCAATCAAATCCGCCACATTATCAATCAACATGTTCCTAACTGTAAGAATGCATTTGTGGATAAGCATCATGCACGTACAGAGAAGAAGGTTGGTATTGAACATGCGGATAAAGATACATTATGGAACGCACTACAAAATGTTGTCACAATCACCAATGCCCCAAAGGGAAGTTTAACGATGAGCGACCTATTTGAACTTGGTCTAAGTGGTCAATCTAATAGTGCAGAACTACGACGTAAAGTTGGAGAATACTACCATATTGGAGATGGCAATGCGAAGACCATGCTTGCAAGGTTAAACTGTCTTACGATTAACAAAGAAGAATTACGAGAGGTTATCGATAAATGAAAAAATTAATTTCAACACCGTCTCGCACAAAAGAGATACTAGATCAATTTGGATTACGAGCGAAGAAGGGTTTTGGACAGAACTTTTTAGTTGATCCAATCATCGTTGAACGCTGTGCTGAAATGTCACATTGCGAAGGGGCAGTAATCGAAATTGGTCCAGGCATTGGAAGTTTAACCGAACAGCTAGCAATGCATGCACAACATGTACTTGCATTTGAGATAGATGAAAGCTTAATTCCAGTACTACAACATACTTTAGAAGACTATTCCAATGTAGAGATTATCCTACAGGATTTCTTAACATGTGATTTAGATGAAGTTGTACATGCATTAAAAGAAAAGTATAAAACTGTATCTGTTTGTGCAAATCTTCCATACTATATTACGACACCAGTACTATTTAAAATATTTGAAAATCCAGATATCTCTTATATTACGGTTATGGTACAGAAGGAAGTCGGTGATCGCTTTGTCGCAAAACCAAAAGATCCTGAATACAACGCCCTATCTGTAGAGGGACAATATCTATTCGATATCAAGCGTTTATTTACAGTACCAGGCAGATCCTTTAATCCTTCCCCAGCTGTCGATAGTGTTATCATTCAATTCGCTAGAAAGAATCACGATGCAAGTAATGAAGAGATTCGAGACTTCTTTGAACTTGTAAGAGCCTGTTTCAAGCAACGTCGTAAAACCGTTTACAATAATCTGAAAGAATATGTAGACGATGGTAATAAGGCTACAGAGATCCTAGAGAAGGCTAATATTCCAGCCAATAAACGTGCACAAGAATTAACCATCGATGAATTAAAAC
Source organism: uncultured Solobacterium sp. (assembly GCA_938039295.1). GTDB lineage: Bacteria > Bacillota_I > Bacilli_A > Erysipelotrichales > Erysipelotrichaceae > Bulleidia. Next base: position 45,445 of record CALHUY010000012.1, on the reverse strand, counting down.
AAATTCATGAGGTCATAAAATGAAAGAGCGAGCATACGCAAAAATCAATCTGTGTTTAGATGTTGTAGGTAAACGAGAAGATGGTTACCATGATTTAAAAATGATTATGGTCCCAATCAATTTCTACGATGTTTTAGAAATGGAATTTGCAAAACAAACAACACTGGAGTTAAATCGAGACTACTTACCAATCAATGATAAGAATACAATTGTAAAGGCGATTCATATTATGCAGGAAAAGTATAATCTCAAAGAAGAGTTTCGCTGTCGTTTGGAGAAACATATTCCTACAAGAGCTGGTCTAGCGGGTGGTAGTGCAGATGCGGCTGCCGCAATACGTATGATTAATCGTATGTGTAATCTAAATCTTACAAAAGATGAGATGATTGAGGTAGGAAAAAAGGTTGGTGCAGATGTACCATTCTGTATCCTCAATCGACCTGCATTTGTGGAAGGAATTGGTGAGAAGATAACAACATTCTCATGTAAACCAGATTTCTCATTATTGTTGATTAAGCCGCGTAAGGGTGTATCGACTGCAGAAGCCTTCCATATCGTGGATGAACAAGAAGGAATTCATCCCGATTGTAAAGCAATGCAAGAGGCATTAGAGAACAATGATTATGACGGCATTATCCATTGTTTAGGTAACTCCATGGAAAATGCCGCAATGATATTGGTTCCAGAAATCCGAAAGGCAAAACAAGACTTATTGGACTTAGGATTTGATGGAGTACTGATGTCAGGTAGTGGTTCAACTGTGTTTGGTATCACAAAAGACACAGAATTATTAGAACGTTCCATCGATGTATTAAAAAAGAAGAGATACTTTGTTAGAAAGACAACAGTATATACACGATAATACATGCTTGCATGAAATATAGGAGAAAACAAAATGAAGAACGCAATTATTATGGCGGGTGGTAAAGGAACCCGCATGCACTCAGAATTACCAAAGGTATTACATAAGATTCTAGAAGTACCAATGTTAGGTATGGTAATTAACAGTTTAAAGAAGTCTGGAACCGAAAGAATTGTATGTGTTGTTGGTTACAAGCACGAAGAAGTTGAAACTGCAATGGCTGGTAAGTGCGAGTTTGCAGTACAACAGCCACAATTAGGTACAGGCCATGCAGTCATGCAGGCACAACAGCTCGCAAATGAAGAAGGTATTACGCTAGTCGCTAGTGGAGATACACCATGCGTAAAACCAGAAACATACCAGAAATTATATGATTTGATTGGTGATGCGGACATGGCAGTACTGACTGCAATTCCAGAAGACAATGGAGCATACGGTCGTGTGATTCGTAACGCAGATGGAACAGTTGAAAAGATTGTTGAGTTTAAAGACGCAAATGATGTTGAAAAGGCAGTACGTGAAATTAACACAGGTATCTATGCCTTCAATAACCAATCTCTATTTGAAGGACTCAAGCATTTAAACAATAACAATGCTCAAAATGAATACTATCTAACAGATTTAGTTGAGATTCTAAAGAAGCTAGGCAAGAAGGTAGTTGCAATCCCATGTGATGATTGGCAAGAAGTACAAGGTATCAATGGAAACGTGGAATTAGCACACGCCGCAAAATACATGCAGGAGAGAATAAATACAGAGTGGATGAAGAAGGGTGTTACAATCTATGACCCTAATACAACATACATCGGACCAAATGTAACATTTGGAACAGATGTCATTATCCACCCGAATACATATCTCTATGGAGATGTAATCGTAGAAGATTATGCCGAAATTTTACCAGGCACATGGTTGGAAGATACAAAAGTTTCAAAAGCTGAAATAGTCGGACCATTTATTCGCCGTAAGGGTTGACGAATAGTTATAAAACATCTTTAATTAATAAGGATAAGCAACATTAATATGGGAGAAGAGAAAAATCATGGTTAAGGAAACTGTCGTATTCGCTCTAACATCTAGCACCGATCTAGCAGCGTCTATTTGTAAACATTTGGGATTACCTTTAGGTAAAATCAAGGTTGAGCATTTCGCAGATGGTGAGATTCTAGTCGAACCACAAGAGTCAGTCAGAGGTCGTTCTGTTTTCATCATTCAGTCAACATGCAATCCAGTATCAGAGCGTTTAATGGAAGTTCTCATCTGCATCGATGCTTGTAGACGTGCAAGTGCTGGAGAAATTAACGTTATTATGCCTTATTACGGTTATGCTCGTCAGGATCGTAAAGCAAAACCACGTCAGCCAATTACATCGAAGTTAGTCGCAAACCTATTACAGGTTGCAGGAGCTAATCGTGTTGTAACATTTGACTTACATGCAGCACAGATTCAGGGTTACTTCGATATTCCTATCGATGATATTACAGCAGTTCCAATGCTCGCTAGTTACTTCAAGGGTCTACAAATTCCAAAGGATGAATTAGTCGTTGTTTCACCAGACCACGGTGGAGTTACACGTGCTAGAAGAGTGGCTGATTTATTAGATGCTCCTATCGCAATTATTGATAAACGTCGTCCAAAGCCAAATATGGTTGAAGCACAAAATATTATTGGTGATGTTAAGGATAAAACATGCATTGTCATTGATGATATCTGCGATACAGCAGGCTCACTTGTGGCTGGATGTGAAATCTTGAAGCGTCATGGTGCCAAGGATATCTATACTGGAATTACACATGGTGTATTCTCACGTGATGCAATTGCGAAGATTGAAAACTCACCAATCACAAAGATGGTAATTACAGATACAATTCCACTTCGTGAAGAACAGAAGGCGATTACAACAAAGATTCAAGTATTATCTATCGCGGAAATGCTTGCGAATACAATCGAATCAATCGAAAATCATACACCTGTATCCAAGGTATATGAAGAATACTCATTCGACAGTTTTAAATAAGAGATATAAAAAGATGGCATATGCCATCTTTTCTTGTGCTTATCAACAATAAAAAAGAACGGATATACCGTTCTTTTGTTCGTACAATGTTCTTAATTAGAGCTTTGTTACGTTGGAAGCCTGTGGTCCACGATTAGACTCTGTGATGTCGAAGCTTACTGCAGCGCCTTCATCAAGTGTCTTGAATCCTTCACTCTGAATTGCTGAGTAATGAACGAAAACGTCCTTACCTTCATCAGTTGTGATGAATCCGTAGCCCTTTTCAGCATTAAACCATTTTACCTTGCCTGTTGCCATTGTGCCTTTGAATCTCCTATTCTATGATACGGAAGTAAATCCTGTATTCTTTATTATGATATAATGTCAATGCTAAAAATACAAGGTTTATTTATGTAGAGTGCTTATATAAAGGCGATAGAAAAGACTTTAAACAACACAAAAGATACATTCTGTGTATTTGCAAAAACATACTTTCAACGTATAATAGTACCGATAACAGCAATGAAAAGAAGAGTACATTTTCTTTGATTCGTAGAGAGCATGTGGTAGGTGAAAACATGCATGAAGGGAAAATGGAATATGGTCTTGGAGCTGGTCATACGAAGAGTATGATCCGGAGACGTCCGTTACAACGAAGAGAGGCAGATGAGTGATTCATCCGCAAGACAAAGGTGGTAACGCGTGCAAGACGTCCTTTCATTTGGGATGTCTTTTATTTTGAGGAGGTACGCAAAAATGGAAAACAAAAAACCGTATTACATTACAACCGCAATTGCATATACATCAGGAAAACCACATATCGGAAATGTATATGAAATTGTACTAGCAGACGCAATCGCTAGATTTAAGCGTGCGGAAGGCTATGATGTACGTTTCCAAACAGGAACAGATGAACATGGTCAAAAGGTAGAAGAGAAGGCAAAGGCTGCAGGTAAGACACCGAAACAATTCGTAGATGAAGTAGCTGCAGTGATCAAACAACAGTTTGATGTCATGAATACTTCTTATGACTACTTCATTCGTACAACAGATGAACCACATGAAAGACAAGTACAAAAGATCTTCAAGAAGTTCTATGACCAAGGTGATATCTATAAGGGATACTACGAAGGTATGTATTGCCAAGAAGATGAGGCATTCTACACAAAGAGTCAGTTAACAGAAGAAGGAAAGTGCCCTGTTTGTGGTGGTGAAGTTGTGCCAATGAAGGAAGAAGCTTACTTCTTTAAGATGAGTAAGTACGCTGACCAGTTGATGAAGTATATCGATGAACATCCACACTTCATTCAACCAGAAAGCCGTAAGAATGAAATGGTAAATAACTTCCTAAAACCAGGATTACAAGATCTTTGCGTATCACGTACATCCTTTAAGTGGGGAATTCCAGTAGAGTTTGATCCAAAGCACGTTGTATACGTTTGGATTGACGCATTATCCAACTATATTACAGGTCTTGGATATGATGCGGATGGCAATCATGATGAACTCTATAAGAAATACTGGCCTGCCGATCTTCATTTGATAGGTAAGGATATTATTCGTTTCCATACAATTTATTGGCCAATCATGTTAATGGCATTGAATGAACCATTACCTAAGCAGGTATTTGGTCACCCATGGCTATTGGTTGGTGATTCTAAGATGTCTAAGTCACATGGTAATGTTATCTATGCGGATGACTTAGTGAAGTTATTCGGTGTAGATGCTGTACGTTTCATCATGTTACATGAGATGCCATTTGCACAAGATGGACATGTGACATATGACTTAATGATTGAACGTATCAACAGTGACCTTGCAAATAATCTAGGTAACTTAGTGAATCGTACAATCTCCATGCAGAATAAGTACTTCGGTGGAGTTGTTGCGAATCCAAATGTCAGTGAACCGGTTGATGATGAACTCAAAGAAATGGCTACTGGCACAGTGAAGAAGGTTATCGAGAAGATGGATGAACTCAGAGTGGCTGACGCAATCCAAGATATTCTTGATTTATTCTCTAGATGTAATAAGTACATTGATGAGACAACACCTTGGGCACTTGCAAAGGATTCTGAAAAGATTGAACGTCTTGCGACTGTTCTCTATAACTTATTAGAATCGGTACGTATCGCAGCTGTATTAATGGAACCATTCTTCCCAGAGACATCTAAGAAGATTCTAGATGACTTAAATACACAACAAAGAGACTTTGAAACAGCTTCAGAGTTTGGCAAGCTTGAAACTGGTATTCACGTTGCAGAGAAGCCAGAAATCTTATTTGCACGTATTGATGAAAAGGCAATTCAATCTAAGATTGATATGATCAATGAAATCAATGCGAAAGCACGTAAGAAGGAAATTGAAAAGAAGCCAACTGTTACAGTGGAAGACTTCCAGAAGATTGACCTCCGTGTAGGTAAGGTTCTCTCTTGTGAAAGACATCCAGATGCGGATAAGCTCTTTGTCCTAAAGGTAGACTTAGGTGATGGTGAAGTTCGTCAGATTGTTTCTGGCTTAGCACAAAGCTATACACCAGGACAAGTCATCGGCAAGAGTATTGTAATGATTGCCAACCTACAACCAACCGTTATCCGTGGTGTTGAATCACAGGGTATGTTACTAGCTGGTAAGGAAGAAAAGACAATCGGACTTGTTGAAGTTAATGGCTTAGCTCCAGGCACAAAAGTTCAATAATTACAAAACCTGTATCAGGATTCTCCTGGTGTGGGTTTTCTTTTGTTTCGGAATAAGAAAATTAAACATATAATAGATATGGATTAAGAAAAGGAGGAATCTTCCATGGTCACTATCCATGAAGCAAAACAATCAGACATAAAAAGACTATTAGAATTATCTTTGATGTGGGAAAAAGAAGAGAGTTGTTATGGATATCGAGCCAATACAGAAGATGACTTTCAAGATTGTTATATCTTAGCGGCGTATGATGATGAACTGATAGCTTATATTTTTGGCAAAGAGGAAATACAAGAAAAACAAACAAGTGTTATAGATAAAAACATGCATTACTTTGAGATAGAAGAACTTTATGTACACCCTCTTTATCGCTCACATGGGATTGGGAAACAATTGATGGAAAGTCTTGAAAAAGAACTAAAGAAAAAAGGGTTGGAAATGATGGTGTTAAGTACAGCCACAAAAAACTGGAAAGCAATCATGCACTTTTACATTGATGAAATAGGGATGAATTTCTGGAGTGCAAGATTATATAAACGTCTATAATCCATTTAGATTCAAGTAATGTGATGTATAATACAAACAAGGAAGTAATTTATGGAAAAATTTACAATCGTAACAAGATTTGATGAACTATCAAAACAGATTGGTGACAAAATCAAACAAGTATTACAAAGTCATCAATATGAATATAACGAAGAAAATCCAGATACAGTCTTTGTGGTCGGTGGAGATGGAACCTATATCAAAGCAATCCATGACTATATGGAACTCATACCAGAAGTGAAATTTTTAGGTTTACATACAGGAACGCTAGGATTTTTTACAGACTATCAAGATAATGAAGTAGATGCTTTATTAGAGATGTACTTGTCTCGTAAATATGAGATTCATGAATACCCATTACTAGTGACAAAAGTAAATGGAAATATTTATCATGCGGTAAATGAAATCCGTGTTGAAAATATTGCGCGTACTCAAATCTTAGATGTTTATCTTAGCGATGAATACCTAGAAACATTCCGTGGTACAGGTATGTGTGTATGTACACAACTAGGTTCTACAGCATATAACCGTTCATTAGGTGGTGCTGTAATTCAAGAAGGCTTGGATTTAATTGAACTTTCTGAGATTGCCGGTATTCATCATAGTAAATCACGTTCACTTTTTGCGCCAATCGTATTAAGTAAAGATACAAAGGTAAAGCTAAGCTCCGAAAGCTTTGAAAAAGCAATCCTTGGTGTAGACTCTGAAGTCTATCCAATTGATGAGATTAAAGAATTAGAGATTCGTGTATGTGATCAAAAGCGTGTACGTATGATCAAAGGAAAGAAAGTATCCTATTTTACAAAATTAAGTTCACTATTTTAACAGGAGGCTAGTATGCAATACATGCATTCATATTTTCAAATTTTGAAATTTCCACTGATTGTAATTGCATTCGCATGCTTTCTGTGTGGTGTATCAAATATAATCCTTCATCCTGCATATGGATTAGTCACCATCATCGCAAATGATGGTGTCTTCTTGGTAGGGGAACTATTCGGTATTATTGCACGAACAATCTTAATGTATGCGCCATTACTCATTCTATTAAGACTATTAACACAAAAGAAAAACAGCTCCGTAACAGTAGTTGCTGGTTTAACTGGTTATATTGCATTCCACACTGCTACGATGTTTGTGCCAGCACCGGCACTACCTTCGTATGCATATAATGCGGTATTTAATATTGGTACAGGCTCTTCATCTGTCGGATATTTATCCGGATCTGCTAATTATCCATTATTAACAGGAATGGTCGGTACAATTATCGTAACAATGTTTACGTATATCGCTTGTCGAACAGGAAGCCATCATGGAATTGGGCAATCTTCATCGTTAAAACAAACTGATGCGTTATTCAAAACAGTTGTGTATTGCTTATTAGCTGGTGCAGTATTTGGTGTTATATGGCCATACTTTATTCTATTTATTGTACGGTTAGTTAACTACATTTCTTCTGATTTAGGTAGCCCATTCAATATGATTCTGTATGGTATCACAGATCGTTTCTTACAACTATTCCACTTAAATGCGCTAATTCGACAACCACTATGGTATTCGTCATCTGGTGGATTATGGACAAATATTGCAGGTGCTACGGTTGTGGGTGACGCAAATGTATGGACAGCACAGCTAGGTGCAGGAACACTTACATCTGGTGCAGGAAGATTATTTGCACCATATTATGTTATGAATATCTTTGCGATACCTGCAATGATTTGGGGAATGTACAGTATCGGTACTTCAAAGGTACAACGGGCAAAAGTTAAGCTACTCTGTATTGTAGGTACACTGATTTCTTTAATATCAGGTACGACTATCCCACTACAAATTATGATGTTTATGGTAAGTCCGTTATTATTCTTTTTTCATCTTGGATATAACGGATTCTTATATGGATTATTTTCAACACTACATGTCAATCTTGGCTATGTTACAAGTGATACAAATGCAGTAACTGCAACAGTAGGAACACTACCAGAATTATTAAGCTATTTAAAATATGCAAGTTTATATCGTAACGTAATCATCATCGTGATTGTTGGTGTGATTTCTGCGATTGTCTACTTCTTAGCCACAAGACTATACTTCCGTCATCTATCAACAGGATTAATTATCCGAGATGAAGGCGAAAAGATGGTAAAGCAAATCATCAAGCATATTGGTGGCCAAGAAAATATCAAACACGTAGAAGCTGACGCAATGTCATTAGTCATTACGGTATATGATAAAGAAATTGTGCATGAAAAAGAGTTAATGAATCTTGGCTCAATTAGCATCACACACAATGAAAATGCATATACATTGTTCTATGGTGCAAAATCGTATTACTTGCAGAAAGGGATTATCAACTCCTTACGTACAGTGATGTAAATAAAACTCTACAGTGAATTGTAACTGTAGAGTTTTAATATCTTAGAATATATGAAGATGTTTCGACTATAGTCGAAACATCTAATGTTTTTGGCTTACATTTCGATTATATTCGAAATGATAAGAAATGACATTAATTACATATCTTGATGTGTATCCATCGGTCTTAGGTCATAAGGAATGTGCATAACTATGCTATAATACATATGTTTTGAGAGGCGAATATGTCAGAAAATTATACACCGATGATGCAGCAGTATCTTGCAGTCAAAAAAGAATATGAAGACGCTATCTTGTTTTATCGCATAGGAGATTTCTATGAGATGTTCTTTGATGATGCGAAGATTGCTTCAAAAGAATTAGACCTTGTACTAACGGGAAAGAATGCTGGTGTTGAGGAACGTGTACCGATGTGTGGTATTCCACATCATGCGGCAGCTGCGTATATCCCACGACTTGTATCTCGTGGTTTTAAGGTTGCGATTTGTGAACAGACACAAGATCCAAAAGAAGCGGTTGGTTTGGTTACACGTGATGTAATTCGTGTGATTACACCAGGTACTGTCATGCAAGAAATCTCTGATGAAAAGGCCTCAGTATATTTAGCTGCGATTACCGATTATGGATATGGGTATTCGCTAGCGATTGTAGAAATGAGTACTGGTGAAAACTATGTACAGAATATCGGGCATAAAGATATATTGTTAATGCAAACACTACTGCGTTCCAATGTACGTGAAGTTGTAGTGCCTAGTGATTTTAAAGAAAAGACACTCAAGAGTTTTAGAGAACTGCAGATTGTCATTTCTTATTGTGATGAAACACGTATTAAAGAGGAGTATCTACCATTAACAGAAGGTATCCTCAAAGACTATGATATGCATGCATATGGTCGAATGTTAAACTATCTGGAAAATACCCAGAAGCACATGTTAGGTCACTTGCAGGTAACACGTATCGAGCGTGAAGATGAAGTATTATATATGGACTTTGCGACACGCCAGAATTTAGAACTCGTACAATCCTTACATGAAAATGGTAAGGCAATTACACTATGGTCATTTTTGGATACGTGCAAGTCTGCGATGGGTTCAAGACAGTTACGGAAATGGATTGAAAAGCCACTTGTTTCAAGAGAAAAGATTGAAGCACGCTTTAATAAGACAGAATGGTTCATTCAAAACTTTATGCAAAGACAACAATTGCGTGATAGTTTTAGTAATATTTATGATCTTCAAAGACTGATTGCTAGATGTGCAATGAATACGGCAAATGCGGTGGATTGTCAACGTTTGACAAAGACGCTAGCTGAAGTGCCTACTATCATGCATGCATTAGATGAGACTGTCTTTGATGAAAAGCGTAAGGTAGATCCTCTACAAGAACTCTATCAGAAGTTGAAAGATGCGTTTGTGGATAATCCGCCAGTTCAGATTAGTGATGGTGGAATGTTTAGAGATGGCTATAACGCTGAACTAGATGAAGCACGTAAGATCCAACATAGCGGTAGAACTTTCATTGCGGAACTTGAAGCCAAGGAAAGAGAAAGAACTGGTATTAAGACACTCAAAATTGGCTACAATAAAGTCTTTGGTTATTATATTGAAATTTCTAAAGCAGCTGCGCAAGCTGTACAAGATGATTGGGGTTATATCCGTCGTCAAACATTAACAAACAACGAGCGTTTTATCTCTCCTGAATTAAAAGAGAAAGAAGACGCAATCTTACATGCGGAAGAAAATGCAATTCGTATTGAGAAGCAATTATTCCAAATGATATTAGATGAAATCCGTGCATATCTACCAAGACTTCAGAAATTAAGTAAGTTTTTAGCAGAGGTCGATGCGCAGGCTGCTATGGCAGAAATATCTGCGAAATACGGTTATGTTCGTCCACAGTTTGATGAGGATCGTCTCTTTATTGAAAATGGTAAGCATCCAATTTTGGATGATATGATGAAGAATCCAAAATACGTCGCAAACTCTACAGATATGCATAAAGACCAGGATATCTTACTGATTACTGGTCCAAACATGGGTGGTAAATCAACCTATATGCGTCAGACTGCATTGATTGTTATCATGGCGCAGATGGGATGTTTCGTGCCTGCAAAGAGTTGTATGATGCCTATCTTCGATAAAATCTTTACACGAATTGGTGCTTCGGATGATATCCTCAGTGGACAATCGACATTCATGGTAGAGATGTCGGAAGCAAACCTTGCCTTGCAGGAGGCAACTTCCTCATCCTTGATTTTATTTGATGAAATTGGTCGTGGAACATCCACTTATGATGGTATGGCATTAGCACAGGCAATGATTGAATATATCGCAACCTGTATTCACGCTAAAACAATGTTTAGTACACACTATCATGAACTAACTGTGATTTCAGATAATCTTCCAAACGTGAAGAATATGCATGTTGTAGTCAAAGAAAACAATGATGAAGTCACATTCTTATATAAGATGGCAGAAGGCCCTGCTGGACATTCTTTTGGTATCAACGTCGCAAGACTTGCAGGATTACCAGATACAGTATTAAATCGGGCAAAAGACTTACAAAAGGAATTGGAATCAACCAAGAGAGTTGTACAACAAAACTATCAGTTGGTAGAAATGTATAAAGAAGATCCACGTACAGAAGCTTTGATGGAAAAACTAAAACAAGTTGATCCAGATAATCTTTCCCCACGTGAGGCTTGGGTGATGTTAAGTGACCTTTGTGAGGAGGTGAAGAAGTAATGGAATTAGATAAGATTACAATACGAGGTGCCAAGGAGAATAACCTTAAGAACATTTCCTTGGAAATACCTCGCAATAAAATGGTGGTAATGACAGGTCTTTCAGGAAGTGGAAAGACCTCACTTGCCTTTGATACAATCTACGCAGAAGGACAAAGACGCTATGTCGAATCCCTTTCCGCATATGCAAGACAATTTTTAGGTGGAGTTGAAAAACCAAATGTTGAGTTAATTGAGGGATTATCTCCAGCAATTTCCATCGACCAGAAAACAACATCCAACAATCCACGTTCTACGGTTGGAACTGTGACAGAAATCTACGATTACTTACGTCTTTTATACGCAAGAACAGGTGTACCATACTGTCCTAACCACAATATTCCAATCACAGGACAGACTATTACAGAGATGGTGAACCAAGTGATGGATTTACCAGATCGTAGTAAGTTAACAGTACTTGCGCCTACGGTCAGAAATAAAAAAGGAAGCTTCAAAGACGTATTTGCGAAGCTTTTGAAAGATGGTTATATCCGTGTACGCATCGATGGTGAAGTTATGATGTTGGAGGATGAACCGGAGTTAGAAAAGAACAAACGTCATGATATTGATGTGGTAATCGACCGTATCGTAAAGACAGATGAATCTAGATCACGTGTATATGATTCTATAGAAACAGCACTGAATCTAGCAGATGGACGAGCAATCGTACTCAATGGGGAAGAAGAATTGGATTTCTCTACACACTTTTCTTGTCATATCTGTGGTTTTACAGTGCCAAAGCTAGAACCACGTTTATTCTCCTTTAATGCGCCAATCGGTGCCTGTGATAACTGTCATGGCTTAGGGATTACAGAAGAAGTTGATGTGGATAATTTAATTCCAGATCGTTCTAAGTCTATCCGTCAGGGTGGTATTCGTTACTACAAGAATATTATTGGTACAGATAACATTGAGTGGCAGACATTCGCTATCCTGTTAAAACACTACAAGATTGATTTGGATACACCAATTAAAGATCTTACAAAGAAACAGTTAGAAGTTATTCTCTACGGTAGTGATGTACCAATTCGTTATACAATTACGTCCTCTGGTGGTAATAGTTATAACCGTAACGACTTCATTGAAGGTATTAAGACGATGATTGAACGCCGTTACGTTGAAACAACCAGCTCGATGAGTAAAGAGTGGTATCACTCCTTCATGGTAGAGTCAGTATGTCCAAAGTGTCATGGACAAAGACTCAATCCAGAAGCACTCAGCGTGCGCGTTGGAGATAAGAATATCAATGAATTTACACAACTATCCGTAGGTAAAGCATTAGATTGGATTAACAATCTAAAGCTAGATGTTGAAAAGACAAAGATAGCGGAGTTAGTACTCAAAGAAATTCGTAACCGTTTATCCTTCTTAAAGGACGTAGGGTTAGAATACTTATCACTGGATCGTTTAGCAGGAACTCTCTCTGGTGGTGAAGCACAACGTATCCGTCTAGCAACCCAAATCGGTTCAAGACTATCTGGTGTTTTATATGTATTGGATGAGCCGTCGATTGGTTTACATCAACGTGATAACAGTAAGTTAATCAAGACACTACAAAATATGAGAGATCTTGGAAACTCACTCATTATCGTGGAACACGACGAAGATACGATGTTACATTCAGATTGGATTGTGGATATTGGACCTGGTGCAGGTATTCATGGTGGTGAAGTTATCGCAAATGGCACGCCAGAAGAAATCAAGAATTCTCCAAACTCCATTACAGGACAATATCTCTCAGGTAGAAAAGTGATTCCAATGCCAGAAACACGCCGTAAGGGTAGTGGTAAAGTCGTAGAACTCAAAGGTGTATCAGAACATAACCTCAAGAATATCAATGTGAAATTCCCACTTGGGAAGATGGTGCTTGTGACGGGTGTATCTGGTTCTGGTAAGAGTACATTAGTTAATGATGTATTTATGAAAGCCGTCCAGCAAAACCTTGGAAAACAAAAAGCCAATCCAGGTAAATATAAATCGATTAAGGGGCTTGAGAATATCGATAAGTTAGTACAAATCGACCAAGACCCGATTGGACGTACACCTCGTTCTAACCCAGCCACATATACAGGGGTATTTGATGATATCCGTGATATCTTCGCCAAAACGCCAGAGGCGAGATTACGTGGTTATGAAAAAGGTAGATTCTCCTTTAACGTTAAAGGTGGACGTTGTGAAGCTTGCCAAGGAGATGGTGTAAAGGTAATCTCAATGAACTTCTTACCAGATGTTTATGTACCATGTGAGGTATGTCACGGTAAGAGATATAACGAAGAGACATTACAATGTACCTACAAGGGTAAAAATATCTATGATGTATTGGAGATGACCGTTGAAGATTCTTTAGATTTCTTCGCAAATCATCCAAAGATTAAGAATAAATTACAGACACTCTCTGATGTAGGTTTAAATTATATTAAGCTTGGACAATCTTCTACAACACTCTCTGGTGGTGAGGCACAACGTGTTAAACTTGCCAGTGAATTACAGAAGCGTCCAACTGGTAAGACTATCTATATCTTAGATGAACCTACAACTGGTCTACATACAGATGATGTCAATCGCTTAATCGCTGTACTAGAAAGAATTGTAGATAATGGTGATACAGTTATTATCATCGAACATAATCTAGATGTAATTAAGTGTGCTGACTGGATTATTGACTTAGGTCCTGAAGGTGGCGATGGTGGTGGAACAATCGTTGCCCAAGGAACACCAGAAGATATTATCAAAGTTGAAGAAAGCTGGACAGGTCAGTATTTAAAGAAAACAATTGCGTGGACGAAAGAACACCAAAAGTAAAGGGATGCCAAGGCATCCCTTTTATGTCATTAGAACTCTGCGTATATCATCGCAACAATATCATATCCAGGACCATAGGCACCAAATATAAGGAGTGTAAATATACAAGTATAAATAATTGACCAACGTATCCATGTTGGTTTTTGTTCGATTGCATTACGAATGGAACCATAAAACTCTTTATAGAAATCTACTAAGAAAATAATGACAACACCTATAATCACAATCGTCCAGTCAATCATATCCAAACGTAAGAATGGCAATGTCTCTTTAAATGTGGATAGATGGAAGTTTGTAAAGATACTGCTAAACATCGTCCATCCGACTGTCAATGTCTTGGCTCTAAAGAATAGTTCACCAGTGATAACAATGATGAATAGTTTTATAAATCTAAAGATTCGTAGACCAATATGATTGTCATCTATCTGATGTTTCTTTAAGAAAGTATCAATAGGTTTTTTCAATATAATTTCTAGAACCATAAAGCAGAAGTAATATAGGCCATAGAAGATGTAAGACCAATAAGGGCCATGCCATAAACCATTTAAGAACCATACCGCAAATAGTGCGATAAATGGTCCGATAAACTTACCAGCACCTTTGCCAAAATGTTTTGTAAAGAATTTTGATAGACGGTGGATTGGTTTGGCGAGTGAAATTGGATAGAAGACATAGTCACGTAAGAAAGTGCCCAGTGTGATATGCCAACGACGCCAGAAGTCGGAAGCGTTCTCCGCAAAGAATGGCTGTTTAAAATTTTCTGGTAATTTGATGCCAAAGATCTCGGCACTGCCTAAGCAGATATCTACAATACCTGAAAAATCCATATACAACTGGATTGTACATAGTACTGCACCAATCAAACTAAATAGTCCATCCTGTGTGTAAGTCGTAAAGATTTTACTCACTGCCGGATCAAGTCTATCTGCGATAATCATCTTCTTCATTAATCCAAATAGAATTCGTTGACTACCAAACTTTAGATTTTGATATGTGATTGAATTCCCTGCATGAATGCTATCTTTGATTTCATTGAAACGTGTAATTGGTCCCTGAATCAAAGTAGGGAAGAAACTTGCGTATACCGCAAAATCTACAATACTATGATCAGCGTGAATCTTTCCGCTAGAGATGTCCATCAAATAGGAAATCATCTGTAAGGTATAATAGCTAATTCCAATCGGTGCAATTAAGCGTACAGGTGTAAATAGTTGATGGAAGATAGCAAATATGTTTTCACCTAAGAAGTTTGTGTATTTCAGTATCAATAACACCCCAAGGTTTATTACGATTGCTAAAAAAAGAATGAACTTCTTGGTTTTTTTGTTTGTTGTATGGTCAATGACTTCCGCGGATATATACGTTATGACCATGGTAATTACTTGATATACAAGGAAGAACTTTGACCATGTATAGAAGAATGCATAGTTAGCCAGTAACAGTACATACTTTCTAAATTTCTGTGGACAAAGCTGGTACAGTATTATGATTGCTGGTAAGAAGGCTATAAAATAGAGTGGTGCGGAGTACATTAGTTTATTCATTTTGTACCTCCGTAGAGTGTTTTATAATTTTCTTCCCAATCTGCGTAATCATTATCATTGCGATGATCACTGAGATTGTAATTTTCTTGTAGGTATTGTCCTAAAATCTTTATAAACTTTTTAGCACCATTCGAGTTAAGGTGGTCACCCCCATCACGGGAGTCTTCTTGCCAGTTTATATTTAACTCATCTAATTTGAGATTATAGTCAATATAAGTTACTTGGTTCTGATCACACCATGCTTGAATGGCATTGTGCTTAGCGGTATTCCAATAGAGTGGATTTGGTGCACTGACTAGCAGAAGCTTTGTGCCTTGTTTTTCCAAGGTTTCCTTGACCTGCTGTAAGTAGTCTAATGTCCATGCATCAATTGGATAATAGGATGTATCTTCCGTCATATATTCTAAAGAACCGGTAAATGGTACAGCCTTATCTGTTGGGCTAAATCCTTTTAATATATCTGGTTTATCAGGATGTATTAGATATTGTTTATAGAGTTCATGATAATTAAAGATAGGTAGATACTTTGCTAAAAAGATACGTCTTTTTCGAAGGGCTGTAAGAATAAAGCTTGCTTCCATCACAACAAGTTTTGGTTTTTGTGATGCATACATATGCTTTGTAAGAGCCACTGTATCGATAGACCATTGGAAATTTGTGCATAGATTATAGGAACTAATACCATGTTCATGGAAAAGACTGAGTGAATCAAAGGCGGCTTTTCCTTCACTGTCGCCTAAAAACATGACATCAATAGAATTCTCCTTCTCCATGGAGAGATACTTTAACTTTGTCATGACGTTTTTATATTGATACCCATATTCTTGCCCCTTATAAAAAGGAACCTGTATGAGCATAAATAGAATAGATAATATAACTGTAAAAAGTATAAAATGTTTGGAATGTTGATGGATGCGATGCACTGGATAATTCACCTCTTCTAAAAAATATGACAAGTAGTTAGTCAACATTAATTGTATGTTTTATTCTCTATTTTTTCGAGTACTTTTATCAAAATAAATAAAAAGATAAAAATACCCAAGTTACTATTAGGAGTACCGGGGTATTTATAGTATGCATTCATGCTAATTAAAAGTATGTTCCATACGATTTCGAGTTAAGAAAACACAAGCTGCTAGGATTAACGATATTCCTAGTATGAGCGCATCACGTGATGTATGGCTGTTATCAGCTGTATTTGGGGTACGTCCTGGTGTATTTGGTTTAGGAGGTGTTGTTGGAACAGGGACTTTTGTATAAATATGAGTTCGATCTACCGCATTCTCTACACGATTATCATCGCGTGTTCCTACGACAAGATTTACAAAGAGATGTTGTACAGAATCCATACGATTTAAATCATAAATGAGTGGAGATAGAGAATATGTTATGCGATATTCACCGACTGCCAAACTATCATCAGTAGCTGTTGTATATAAGATGTCTTGGAAAGTATTGTCATAGTAGATAGGATTTCCATCACTATCTGTAACACGAGCTGATCCGTCCGTATAGTAAGAGATATCTTCAGAAAGACCATCTTCTTTTAATATGGAGATACTGTAAGTATCATTTATCGTTTTCGTGATGACAATATCACCAACCTGTGTAGCATTAGCAAATACCTGTGTTAAATCCTGCGCTTTGATCTGGTTTAATAAACGTTCTGTTACCGCATCAACATCTAATGTAGGGGAAGGGACTGCTTCATCTGTGTGATTATATGTATAGGATGAAATTGTAGCTGGCGCAGGTTGTAGACCTGCATCGATTGGTTGTAATGTTGTGCCATCATCACTAATATACGCTGTATGTGCTAATTTATAGTAATAGTATGTACGTGTAACATGTACCGCAGGACGAACAAGATTCCCATTACCTTCTTTTCCTTCTGGAATCAGATAGTGAACTACTTTCTTGTGGTCTAAGATATCATTTCCTAGCACTGCTGGTGCAGTGTATAGACCTTGTCTTTCAGTTTCGTTTCCATTACTATCCACAAATGTAGTAATCTCACGGGAAACATCAGCGCTACCTACATTTAATTGATAAATATAGTAGAAGCCGTGTTCTGTATCATATGTTAATATCTTATCTAAAGTATATTGGCCAATTGGTTGTGTTGGATCGAGTACTGCTATATTGTCACGACCAACTGCACCAGCTGGAAGTAAGCCGTTAGCAAGGGTTGTATCAAAGTAGTTTTGGAAGCTAGCCAAATCATTGTCTCGATCGAATTCAAATACTGGTAGAAGGATACGATGATCGGTAACACCGGCTAGTTCAGGATGTGCATTTATATAGTTTTGTACGGCATCTTCATCTGTAGTGTATTTCAGTGTCTCTTCGGAGAATAAAGAATGATCAAATGCATCAAAATCAGGGACTGTGAGTTCAGAAACTCTTTGGAATGTTGAAGTTGTTGGATTTTCCACAACAGACTCATACGGTTTTATTTGATTTAGATTTGATAGAGATGAGTTATCTCCCTGTAAAGTTGTATAGTCACTAGAGCTAGGTATATATGTATATGTCTTTGTGGTCATCTTCCAATGGTCACTGAAACTATCTTCCGGTAAACCAACAGGAGTATCTGTTGTATAGGCTGTTATTGTCTCTGCTTGTACAGAAAGTGGACGACTAAAAGAAGTACCAGTAATCAAAGTACACAACAATCCAAAGAATATTGATTTTTGTAAAGGTCTTTGTATATTCATTTGATAAATCTAGTATCCTTTCTATTTTACCTATTATATACATGTGATTTGATAATAACAAACTAAAGATATCTTTAGACAAAACGTAAAATTTATATACATTTTATATTGAAAATAATGTAAATATACATGATAAATAGAACGCATGAGTATTGATTATTTATGATTTGTATTTAAATCTTACATAAATTCAGAAATATATAAGAAGAATTTAATGATTTTGGTTGTATATTTTTGTGTAGAACTAACATATCTACATGATTTATAAGTCATGTTATAATAAATAGTATTGATGGAGGACGATATGTCAGAAAAAACTTATGAGAAAAAAGTAGGGATTCGTGATATTGTATCTTTCTTTCAGTTAGAACAACTAACAGGAGATGATTCTTCTTTAGATAGATGGACAGTGATTCAGGACTTAAATCGTCCTGGTTTTGAACTTGCTGGTGTATTTAAGAGTACGGAACCTCGTCGTATCGTTATCATCGGTAATAAAGAATCTGAATTTATTCGAACGATGAGTGAAGATGATCAAAGGGCTAGATTTCAGTTCTTAATGGATGGTCTTACTCCATGTATTATTATTACAAGTGGAAATGAGATTCCAAATATACTTAGAGAAGTCGCAATACATAACAACTTCCCAGTATTTCGTACAAATTTAGAAACGTATCGTTTAACTGCGGATTTAATTACATTCTTGGATGAAAAGTTAGCACCAATTGACACAATGTCTGGTGTTTTAATGTCAGTATATGGTTTAGGTGTCATGATTCTTGGTGAGAGTGGAATGGGTAAATCTGAAACTGCTCTAGACCTTATTCGTGATGGTCAGGTACTCATTTCGGATGATCGTGTTGACGTACAACATATCCAAAATAGTATTTATGGACATGCGCCAGCAATTACAAAGGGTTTACTAGAAATCCGCGGTATCGGTGTAATCAATGTTGAAAAGATGTTTGGTGCTTCTGCGGTCGCAGATCGTGCTGAAGTAAAACTTGTTATTCGCATGGTGCCGTTTGAAAGAGATGCGGAATATAACCGTATCGGAGATGAAACACAACGCTATACAAAGATTTTAGGTGTGCTTGTTCCAACGATTGTGATTCCAGTTAGTGCAGGACGTAATACCTTTATATTAGTTGAATCAGCAGTTAGAAACTTTAGATTACAGGAAGCTGGCTATAGTGGGGCTGCCGAACTCAACGAACGATTTTCTCGTTTTGTAGGAAAGGATGAATAAAATGACATTTTTCCCCGATGATAGAACTTTATTGATGATAGGGAATTTCCGCATTCCAACATATCTTGTCACAGCGATATTCGCTGTCATTGTAGTATTTATATTCTTATTAAAAGAAAACAAGAAACATGGTTATAAACGTATCGTAGCAGTAGAGTTATTCTTATTCTGTGCTGCTGGTGGATTTATCTTTAGCCGTTTATTCTGGGTATTAGGTAATCTTTCTGAATATATGAAATATACACCATATATCTTCTTGATTACGGATGGTGGTTATGATGCGACTGGTGGATTAATCGGTGTAGCGTTAGGCACATGGATTTATACCCGTGATCACTATATGAGTTGGCGCCGTGCACTAGATATGACAGCACCACTTGCGATGTTGATGATTACAATTACAAGAATTGGTCGAGCAATGGCTGCTCGTACATTATGGTTTGTAATTGCACTAGACTTTATCGGTTTCTTGATTATCTGGTTTGAAATCCACCGTTACCGTGAAGGAAGAAGACGTGGTGAAACAGCAGCTACTACATTTATGTGGTTTGGCTTAATTTCATTCTTAGCTACTGTATTCAAATGGGATGTACGCGGTACACAGGATGTTATCATGGCAGGTCTTAGTGTAGTGGTTGCCTTAATTGGTTATATCTATCTCCATACACATCCATTAGATAAGCCAGTTATCTTATTTGACTTAGATGGAACACTGATGGATAGCCGTCGTATGGTATTGTTATGCTTTGGATATTTCTTCAAAAAATATAGCAATATCAAAAACTTTACGATTGATAAACAAAGAAAGGTATTTATTCAGCCTTTACGTACTTCCTTCAAGGAATTCTTCCCTGAACAGGATGATGCCAAGTTAGCTGAAGAATATCGTACATACCAAGGATCATTCTCATGGTCCAATGACGTAACACTATTCCCACATACAGAAGAAGTTCTACATGACTTATGGGAAGATGGGTATAAGTTAGGTATCGTGTCTTCACGTTTAACTGAATCTTGTGATTCATGGTTAAGACAGTTTAAGTTATCTTATTTTGATGTAGTAGTTGGTCGTGACCAATATGATAAGGCAAAGCCATCTCCTGCAGGTATCTTATATGCATGCAAGAGATTAAAGGAAGGTCATGATAACTGCATCTATATCGGTGATAGTAAGTCCGATATCCTAGCAGCGAAGGCAGCTGGATGTTATGCAATTGGCTTCTATCCAAAGCGTAATGATCCAACAGCAGATGAACGTGACAAGTTAAAACTTGGAGAACTAGAATCTGCACAACCAAATGCTATTATCGGAGATTTATTAGAATTGAAAGATATCTTAAAAGAAACACACGGTTGGACATACGAAAAGTTATAGAAATAGACCAAGCTAGATATTCTGGCTTGGTTTTCTTTTTGGAATATCAAAAAATAATCTATAATAAACATTAGTTAGAATCATCGTTGGAGGAACTATGGGTGTACTTGAGAAATACAAGATATTGAGTGCAGGGAAAGCATTTGGTGACCGTGCACAAATCGCATTAGCACTACTTGATAGCCAAACAGCCTATGAAGAATTAAAAGAAGAGGCAGCACAAAGTATGGTGGCTGGAAGTTATAGCTGTGCCGGTGGTGACCCAAGTGTAATACTTGAGAAAATCGCAATCGAAATGATATGCCGCAATACTCGTAATACGTGGTATTTACCTGATACTGTTAAATTTTGGGATAGACGTTTTGGTAGCTTACTAGAAGCGAAGTTTTTCTGTTATGACGATGATGAAGAAACTTGGGGTAAAATCTTATATAAATACTTTATCAAATTACAATGGATGCCAAAACGAGAAGACTATCGTTCCACAAAAAGTTACAACAATGTTTGGGGATTCTTTGCGGAAATTCTAGCAGTAGTAAAACAGAACAATCATCCTGAATTTGATAAGTATTATGAAATTGCGGTTCAAAACGGAATGGATCCGAGCGTGTTAGAGAAAAAGTTAAAAGAACTAACAGAAGTAAAACTATCTTTTAGTACGATTGAAATGAACCGAATATAAAAAATGGGCGCCATATCACATATGTGATTAGAACCCATTTTTTATATTTGATTATAGTAATTTTTTACGGATGTTTTCGTAGATGGTCTCTTCTGCGGTTTGTAGTAATTTCTGTGTGGAAGAATCAATTCCCTCAAAACGGATTGCATCAAAATCTTCGCTTAGTTGTTTGAGTTGTCTAGTGATTGGTTCTGCTTTAGAAGTCAGAGAATAGTAAGTTTCAAAATCATCTGATGTGACTCTTGTGACATATTCATTGAATACAAGTTTCTCCAATAAAGGTAATAATAAGAATTGGTTGATATCTGTAAATAGAGCCATATCTTTCGTGATATTGGAACGTTGGAAACAAGAAAGATAATGAATGACCATGAGTTCGTTTGTACTTAAACCAGTTTCTGTTGCGATACGTTGTAGTAAACGTTCTAGTAGCTTTATGGTGTAGTAGTTATGTAGTATCGCATCCTGTTTATGATCATTTAGTTTTGCGACTGGAACAATTTCTTCTCCAAGTTTCTTTGTGGAGAAAGAGATGGCAGAGTCATCCGTCGCAAAGCCTACTAAGAAGCTAAGAATTTCTGGGCGCTTGCGAGCGTATTCTTTCTCATCATAAATAGATTTATAGAAGTTATCATAGTATTTAATGACAGACAACTTCATATCAACGATATTACGAATATCAAAGCGGCTTTGGGATACAAGAGATCCTTCTGTTCTTACATAATAATAAATTGGTAACTGTAATGGAGCTACATGTTCTACGTGGAGGAGATATTCAAGATTGAAGATAAAATCCTCTGACCAAGAAAGGCTAGTATCCATCTTAAGTTGATAAGTATCAATAATGGATTTCTTATAGAGTTTATTCCAAAGTACTCCATAATAATAGTCGGCTGGATTTTGAATCATATAGTCCGCAAATTCATCTCTTGTAAGCACCTTATCGGAGTCGATTCTACCTTTATGGGATGTATTTTCTCCTACAACACGATAGAAATCTGCGATAACTAGATCTGCTTTTGACTCTTCCATTGTACGTACAAGGGATTTAGTGGCATCTGTTGTAATCCAATCATCCGCATCGAGGAATTGAATATATTTTCCACGTGCATTCTGCATTGCTAGATTGCGAGTATTTGATACGCCTGAATTTTCTTTGTGGATAACTTTGATACGTTCGTCTGTTATGGCATATTCATCAAGAATCTTGCCAGAGTCATCTTTACTTCCATCATCCACGACAATTAATTCAAAATCACGGAATTCTTGATTCAAAATACTATCAATACAGCGATGTAATACAGTTTTATCTCCATCGAGTGGTTTTGCGGCATTATATACAGGGACAATAATACTAACAATTGGTGTGTTCATATAACTCTCCTATTAACGTTATAGTTATAAATAGTATAATAGTAATAGTGTAAAATAAGAAGAGTAACGATGACCTTCAAACTGGTTGAGGTCGAATCTCGGATGTTCAAATAGAAACGAGGTAATTGGATATGGAAGTTAGTAAGAGAATCATACTTGTAAGTGGAATGAGTGGTGCTGGTAAGAGTACAGCAACGCGTATTTTAGAGGATATGGGTTATCACATTATTGATAACTATCCTGTTGTACTTGTAGATCAGTTCGTCGATATGATTGAAGTTTCAACCGACCCAAGATATAGCTTTGTTGCGTTAAGTACATCGGCTGAAGACTTCCCAATTTTCTCTCGTAAGTTAAATGGAATTAATGCGTCCGTTAGCGTACTCTTTATTGATGCCAGTGATAGTGTGTTACTCAATCGTTATAAGAGCACAAGACGTATTCACCCATTATTATTGAGTAATACTGCAAATACACTGGAAGAAGCTATCACGGAAGAAAGACAAAGATTTAAGCAGAATCTAGATAACAACGTCATTACAATTGATACATCCTTCTCTTCGGAAAAAGAATTTAAAAAGAAGTTAGAATCTTACTTTGCAAAGAAGCAGATACCATCATTCTCTATTTCATTTATTTCTTTTGGCTATAAGTATGGTGTGCCACTTGACGCAGATTTAATGATTGATGTGCGTTTCTTGCCAAACCCATTCTGGGATGAGAAGCTTCGTTATTTCTCAGGAAATGATAAAGAAGTATATGACTATGTTATGGATAAGCCTGAGACACAGGAATTTATTCAGCGTTTAACTGCTTTTACAGATTATGCATTTGAACAGTATACAAAGGAAGGTAAGAATCATTTTACTGTTGCGATTGGATGTACAGGTGGACAACATCGTTCTGTTACTATCGCAAACTACTTATATGATGTATATAAGGAAAGATATAACTGTTACTTAGATCACCGTGATCAGAAAGAATGGCTAACGCATGAAGAAGCATAAAGTTGTCATTATCGGTGGTGGACATGGACAGTCATTAATCTGCCGTGGTATTAAAACAATTCAAAATATTGATTTAAACGCAATTGTAACAGTCGCTGATGATGGTGGTAGTACGGGACGATTACGTAAGAACTTTCATATTCCTGCGATGGGTGATATTCGAAATGTTATGATCAGTATGGCAGAAAGTGAAAATATGTTAAGCTCCCTAATGGATTATCGCTTTGATGACCCTGATGGAAAAGAAGATGATATTCTAGGGCACAATCTAGGAAATCTTATCCTAACTGCACTAACACAACAGACTGGTTCTTTTATGACAGCCATTCAGGAAGTCAGTCATATCCTAAATGTAAAGGGTAATATTATTCCTGCAAGTACAGATGTTATCACATTATATGCTTGCATGGAAGATGGTGTCATTGTGCGTGGGGAAGCGAATATACCAAATCATAATCACCATATTACACGTGTATTCTACCAAGATGAGGTACATGCATGTAAGGAAGCAGTTGAAGCGATACAAAGTGCAGATCTAGTCATCTATGGAATTGGTTCTGTCTATACAAGTATTTTACCAAATGTAATTATTCCAGAAATTCAAGAAGCGCTATGTAGTACAAAGGCAGAGTTAGTATACTTCTGTAATGCGATGACACAACCAGGAGAAACAGATGGATATACTGTAGAGGACCACGTAGATGCACTGTTATATCACCATGCGCCAGTTGATAAAGTCATTGTCGCATGTGATGAGATACCGGAAAAGATATTAGAACGCTATTCGTTAAATGGAAGTACAAAGGTAAATCTTGTAAAGCATGACCATCCATATCAGGTAGTAACGAAGGAATTACTAAGCTTCCGTAATGGATTTATTCACCATGATCCAGATAAGATTAAGGCAGTGATTCAAGAATTGCTGGAGGTGAAGTAATGTCATTTGCGGCAGAAGTAAAACAAGAAGTAGCACAAAAGATTATGGAAGGGAATGATATACGTGCAGAACTATCCGCACTCATTCAAATGACATCATCTCTTTCCTTATCTAGTCGTGGTATGACTTTATTAGTGAGTTTGGAAAATGCGGCGGTTTCACGTACGATTTATCGTTTGGTAAAAGAACGATATGGCGTGGAGATTAGTTTGTTTGTAAAAAGAAAGATGAATCTTCGCAAGAATCGTATTTATGGTATGCGTATTATGAGTGCTGCTCCAAAGATTCTGGAGGACTTAGGGATTTATAGTACACGTGGTTTACTGGATAAACCACTTGCAAAAATCGTACAGACAAACAATAATGCACGTGCTTATTTAGCAGGAGCGTTTATGGCAGGTGGCTCTATCAACTCGCCAGAAAAATCATCCTATCACTTGGAAATTACAGCTACCAGTGAAGAACATGCATTATTTATGGCATCCTTGTTAGAGCGATTTAACATTCATGCAAAGATTACAACACGTCGTAAGAAAGTAATTTTATATGTGAAGTCAGCCGAAAAGATTGCGGATTTCTTACGATTAATAGAAGCAGACCAAGCAGTTTTAAAGTTTGAAAACATTCGTATTTCAAGAGACTTTAGTAACTCTCTTCAACGTATGAATAATATGGACTTAGCCAATGAAGTAAAGGCAGTCGCGGCTGCCAGTGGACAATTAGATGATATTCGTATCTTAGAAGAAAATCAGAAGATAGAAACATTAGACCGTAAACTACAAGATATCATCGCACTCCGTAAGGCAAACCCAGAGGCTTCCTTAATGGAACTATGTGGTATCTATGAACGTCAAACTGGAGAAATTGTTTCGAAGTCAGGCATGAAACATCGCTTTGTAAAGCTTCACGAACTAGCGATGAAAGAGGTAAAACAAGATGAATAAAACACAACTACAGACAGCGGTATCCACAATTGTATTAATGGTTATTGTTGCGCTGATCTTCCGCTACCTATGGTGGCTTATCCTATTATTACTATTACCAATTATAGGATTTGTGATTTATGGATTAATTCAAGCTAGAAGATTAAACAAGCAGATGGAAAAAGCTAGTGTGGAAGAATTAGATATTGATCGTACTTTCTATCAGTCATATTCATCCCCTAAGGAAAATCAAAGTGATATCATTGATGTCGAATATGAGGAACATACAGACGGAGAATAAGTACTATGGAGACAAATGTAACCACCGAAATATTAGAAAATGATTTTACAACCTTACAAGTGATGGATTGGCCTATGGTTCAAGAGTATTTACTGCGTTGTAAATATGAAGAATCCAATCACAATATCATCAATATGATTATGTGGTTACAGACATATCCGCTGTTCTACTATAAAAAGGAAGAATATCTATTATTGTTGGGTATTCATGAGGGATGTTTCTTTATGTATATGCCACTATGTGAAAAGCAATATATCGCCGAAGCGATAAAAAAGGGTAAAGAAATCTTTGACCACTATGGGCATGACTTTACACTTAGTTGCTTTACAAAAGAGATGGTGGATGAAGTTATTAAGCTGTATCCAGAATATACAGCCATCCATGAAAGTTGGGCGGATGATTATGTCTATGATGGGGAACGCTTACGTACCTATGCAGGTAAGAAAATGCAGAAAAAACGCAATCATTTGAATGCGTTCTATAAAGACTATGAAGGCAGATGGTCATACGAAACTCTCGATGAAACAAATATCGATGCTTGTATTGGATATTTGAGAGATTGGAAATCAGAAGATCCAGATGATTTCTTACAGAGTGAAAGAGTCGGTACATTCCGTATCTTAGACTTATATAATGAACTTCCTTGCAAGGGTGGACTCATCCGAATCGATGGCAAGGTACGTGCCTTTGCGATTGGTTCGATGTTATCAGACCGTATGTGCCAAGAGAATATTGAAAAGGCAGATGGAGATGTCAGAGGTCTTTACCAGTGCATCATGAAAGAGATGTTGAGTCATGAATTTCCTGGTATTGAACTAGTTAATCGTGAAGATGATACAGGTCGCGAAAATCTAAGAGCTGCCAAACTGTCCTATCACCCAGTCAGTATTATTGAGAAGTATCGTATTAAGAAAGGTGTTGAATCATGATTACAAAAGCAACGAAAGAACAAGCTACCGAAGTAAAGAATCTTTGGAAAGTATGTTTTCCACAAGAGGATGAAGGCTATATTGATTACTATTTTAAGAATCTATTTGTGCCAGAAAATTGCTTTGTATATGTAGAAGAGGGACATGTAGTCTCGGCAATCATTCGAGCTCCACATGCCATGATGTTTAATGATAAGGTTTTACGTACTAGTATGATTCTGGGTGTAGGAACATTACCTGAATACCGCAAGCGTGGATATATGAAGCGTTTAATGGAAATTGTATTAGATGCATGCGAGCATACTGAATTGATTACTCTTATTCAGGCATATGATCAGAAACTATATGAACCATATGGATTCCGTAATATCTACAATCGCTCCACCTATCGCTTAACACGCGATGATGTAAAGCGCAGTACAAACTTTGGCTGTTCCTATGAACCAACAGCGATTGATTTATTAAAGGTATACTCTGCATTTATCCGTCGATTCAACGGGTACTATGCAAGAGACCTAGAATACTTTGTTAAGTATAAGAAGGAAATCAACGCACAAGGTGGAAAGATTGTAGCTTACTACAATGGAAAAGACCAAATTAGAGGTTATGCGACGATGCTACCAAAGGGTAATGTTCTAGAAATTGAAGAACTCATCTACCTTGATTCCACTGCACTCATGAAACTATGTAACGCAGCACTATTTGAAAAGGATGTAGTGGAGCTACATGTTTCAGAAGCAGAAGACTTAACACTCGTATTCCCAGAGACAAAGGTTGAGACATATGGTTCTACAATGGTAAGACTTAATGACGCAAAGCTATTCTCTAAACTTGTAGGAAGAGATATCACGACTGTTGAGCAAGCATTTGCGACAAGCATTAAACCACTGAATCTAAATGAATTTGCATAAGAAGGGTGTATATCCTTCTTTTTCTGTGCGATATAATAAATGAAAACAGAAATGTATATCATTGAGGTGATTGTTATGGAAAGAAATCATTACAGCTTTATTCACCTTGCAATCTTCATCGTAGTTATCATACTCGCTGCATGTATCATTCCATATCTTCTGCCAAGGATTCCAGGGCGACCGGAATTCTTTTATGAAAGAAATATCAATACTACCAATCAAGATGAAATCAAAGAACTAAAAGAAGAGGTATCAAACGAATATCATTTGCGATTTGATTATGATGATGTGTTAGGTTGTAAAACCGGTGAACCACCATGGGATTGTGGAATTGAGAACCTACAGATTAATGACATCTATGTTCAAAAGAATTACTTTGCACCCAAGCAGTATATTGGGAAATATTTTGAATATATTGTAAATTCATATCGAAATAAACAAGGGTATACCTTTCGGCTGTATGTTACGAAGGAAAAACTACCACATCAATTTACAAATTTGCATCCTGTTGATTCGGCAATAGAAGAATACACCATAGGTGAAAGAATTGTAACAGTACAGAGGTTATCTGATGAGGGAGATAAAGCACTGAATTTTTATCTAACTAGTGACGATTGGTATGGCTACAAACTTATGGGACTTATCGTTTATGGAAACCAAGAAATGATTGCTGGTACTACATCGGATATAATTCAAGAGATTCTTGAAAAGTTATTAAAAGACCATTAAAAATTAGTATAAAAAGTCTTTAAATTCACATGGTGCCAATTTATACGAATAGTTAGAAGAATTTTTAGTGAAATTCATCACGATAGCGCTTACATTCAAATGCTCTTAATTGACCGAAAACATATTAAAACATATAATATAAATGCAACAAAAGGAGGTCTTTAAAAGACAATATGACAGATGTAAGAGTTGCTATTAACGGTTTTGGCCGTATTGGCCGTCTAGCTTTTAGACAAATGTTTGTAGCTGAAGGTTATGAAGTAGTTGCAATCAACGACTTAACAACACCTCACATGCTAGCTTACTTATTAAAGCATGATACAACACACGGTAAGTGGGATCATGAAATCTCTGCAGATGATGAAAAGGGAACAATCACTGTAGATGGTAAGGAAATTACAATTTATAAGGAAGCTGATGCTAGCAACCTACCTTGGGGTCAATTAGACATCGATGTAGTTCTAGAATGCACAGGCTTCTACACAAGCAAAGCTAAGTCTGAAGCACACATCAAGGCTGGTGCTAAGAAGGTTGTTATCTCTGCTCCTGCAGGAAACGACTTACCAACAGTAGTTTACGGCGTAAACGAAAACATCGTAACAGCTGAAGACAAGATTATCTCTGCTGCTTCATGTACAACAAACTGCTTAGCTCCAATGGCTAAGGCATTAAATGATTTATATCCAATCCAATCTGGTATCATGACAACAGTTCATGCTTACACAGGTGATCAGATGATCTTGGATGGACCACAGCGTAAGGGTGACTTACGTCGTTCCCGTGCTGGTGCTTGCAATATCGTTCCTAACTCAACAGGTGCTGCTAAGGCTATCGGTCTTGTAATTCCTGAGTTAAACGGCAAGTTAATCGGTGCTGCTCAGCGTGTTCCTGTTCCTACAGGTTCAACAACACTCTTAATCTCTGTAGTTAAGGGTAAGGATGTAACTGTTGATTCTATCAACGCTGCTATGAAGGCTGCTGCTTCTGAAAGCTTCGGATACAACGAAGAAGAAATCGTTTCAGCTGACATCGTTGATGAAACACATGGTTCTATCTTCGACGCTACACAGACAATGGTAGCTAAGATCGATGATGAAACATACCAGGTTCAGACAGTTGCTTGGTACGACAATGAGAACTCATACACATCTCAGATGGTTCGTACAATCAAGTACTTCGCTAACGTTAAGTAATTAACTTGAGCAATCTAAAAATCACACTTCTAATGAGGTGTGATTTTTGTTTATTTGTCTAATTTTTGATAAACAATCTTACCATTTATGATTGTCATGCATACATTAAATTTCCTACAGTCCTTTGGGTCAGTATGTAAGATATCGCCATCAATTACTGCAATATCTGCAAGTTTTCCGACATCTAAAGAACCTAAATCATCTTCGCGATAGAAATCAAAGGCACCACCCGATGTCCAGCTTTCGAGAACTTCAGACGTAGTTAGACAGTTTTCTTTGTTAAATGGCTGACCACCTTCTGGGAATAAACCAGTAACTGAATAGTAGATAGACTCTGGAATATGATCGATCACTAGTGGTAAATCTGTTCCACAACAAAGTGGAACGCCATAGTCTTTCATTTTTCTGCGGTTCCAATAATTCTTTCCACGTTCTAACCCAATCTGTGTTTGGATCATTCCAACTTTATCACGATAACTAGTAATAGATTGAATTTGTGGGTAGTATTCACAAATAATACCCAACTTTGCCATACGTTTTAAATCCTCTGGGTCACTAAATTCAGCTTCCGTAATAGCATGTCGGTTTACCAGTTTTCCATCATTATCTTTTTTACATAGTTCGAAGATATCTACTGCTTTTGCAACTGCACCATCACCTTGTGCATTTAATGAAAAGCGTGTTCCTAGTTGATCTGCTTTTAATACCTCATCTTTGATTAAGTCCCAATCAATATTGAGTTTGCAATTGTAACTTTGATTTTCATAAGGTTTCTTTAGCAAACCATTGCCCTGTGAAATAGAACCATCTGTCATCCGATTAAAACCAGAAAAGCGAATAAAAGGAGAGTTATATTCGTTCATCATTTTTTGAGCATATTCAAAGTTTGCGTTATAGCCAACAGGTTGTGACATGAAATGTACACGAAGATGTAGTTCATTCTCTTCTTCTAGCTCTGATAATATTTTTTGAAATCCACTAAACTCATCAAAACCAATTTCCTTAACAGATGTAATTCCGCGAGAATTAAGAAGAGACATATACTGTTTGAATAAAGGTTTAATAAATTTTTTATCACTAAGAATTTCATCTAATAATTTCCAAAATGCTTCATTGCAATCGGCAGATAGGTCAAAACCATAATAATTAATAGCTGTTCTATTTATCCAAAAATGATCGCCACTATTAGAGAAAATGACTAGTCTACAGTTTGGAAAAATTTTTTCCAAAGTATCAGGGTTTGGAGTAGTAAAACTATCGGATATGCCATGACCAAAAAGATGGTCCTGTTGAGAAAAATGAGATTTCAATAATTTTATGACGTCATCTTCACTTTCAGCTTCTGATAGGTCTACACCTATATGACGTAATGACCAACCAGTAAAAAATGTATGTGCATCAAAGAAACCTGGTAAAACGGTTTTGCCAGTTAAATCATAGACAGGGAACTTTTCTTCTAAATTAGATGGAATTGTTCCTTTTTCGATAGATTGAATTTTATTATCTTGTACGAATATATAGCCATCAATAACTGCTTGCTGATTAGAACAGAAAATATGATTTGATTTTAAAATATATTGGGTAATAGACATTTCTCCTCCTGGTGGAACCCAAAAAAGCATATGAATATATGCTTGATGTAGAGGATAAGTTTAAAGTGTAGATGTTAATTTGAATATAGCACAAATAATAATTAAATTACAAATTATTCTGACTTGAAAGTTTCGAATCCATATTCCGCTTTATCACAAGGCATATACGAAGTTGTGAATTCGACAACATCGCCACTACTGTCATGACCAATATACTCAAGATTATAAATATAACTTTCAGAAGAAATATTCATAATTTTTGTGATTGGATGAAATGCTTTCTGAATCGTTAATTTCTGTTCAAATGTTATCGGGAAATGATCCTTTTGCTTCATATAGTCATAGAGAGATGCTTTAGAAAAATCATGTCCCTGAATATCATCGAAAAATTTGAAAGGAAGGTAACAGTATTCAAGAGCAATACTTTCGTTATCAATCTTGCGTAAGCGGTGTAGTGCATAGATTGGTTCTCCATGCTGAAGATTTAGTTTCTTTTCAATATATGTTTGGTTTTCAATAATACCTTCTTCAAGGATAGTATTTTTTAGGGTGAGGCCATGTTCATTAATAAATGCGCCAAGACCAATACTCTTACCTGTAGAATGATCGTTTAAGTATAATATCTTATTTGTAATTTTCTTTGTAACGAAAGTACCATTGTTCTTAATACGAAATAAATATCCTTCATCAATGAGAGTGTTAATTGCATGTTTTACAGTCATACGATTAATGTTATAAAGTGATGACATTTCGCGCTCACTTGGAATTTTTTCGCCAGGTAGATACTCGCCGTCTTTGATACGTTGGATTATTAAATTTTTTAATTGAATATATAAAGGAATTTGATAGTTCATAATAGTCACCTAAAATAATTCAAATGCAAAACGGGTGTATTTCATATAACTTTCCGTAAAAGCAAGAACATGATTATTCTTATCGTAGATACAACCTGATAAAAGAGCAACATGAGCATCATGGGGCAATTCTAGTGCATCACGGTAATTCTTCTCTGCTTCGATAACTCGAATACGCTGCGTTGTTCTGTAGAAGTCGAGGTGATATTTCTTTATAAGAATATCGTTTAGATTTTCAATTTCATCTTTATAATCTAGAAGCTCTGGTGCAAGCGAAACCGGAATAAAACAATAGTCCATGCATACAGGTTCACTATCTGCAATTAATAGTCGTTTAATCTTAAAGAACTTAGTGCCAAGTGGTAAGTTCGTTTCTCGACATAGATATTTATCTGCTTCAATTTCAGCTAGATTAAATAGTTTAGTCTCATATGTTGATACATGATCCTTAATGATTTCTGATATTAATCGGATTGTATTAACATTTTTAGTAATACGTTGTTTAGCTACAAAATACCCAACTTTAGGCACAACATAAATAATTCCCATTTCTTCTAGAATCTTCATGGCTGAACGAAGAGTTAAGCGCTGAATTGAAAATAACTCACATAATTCACGCTCGCTAGGGAGTTTATCCTGATAGTTTAAATGTTGATCAGTAATATATTGTCGTAATTCATTACTAATCATAATATCCAATGTCATAACTTTCATGTACATATTTTAACCACTTTGTGCATATTTAATCAAATACATAAATGTAAGGGGTTGCAAACATAGTTTCAACTGGTATAATAAAATTAAATAGTGGTATATATATAAACCAAATGTGGAGGAGATATGGTTTTAAAGTGTAGATATGCCACAAGAAAGAGAGGAACAAATAATATGTCTAATCAGAACACCCAAGATTTAAAGCGTAAACTTGGATTAGGTGCTGTTATTGCACTTGGTGTTGGAACAACAGTAGGATCTGGTATTTTCTCATCTCTATCAGAAGTTGCTGGTGCTGCAGGTAGCAGTTTAACACTAGTACTAGCATTCTTAATAGGTGGATTATTACAGATTCCAGCAAATTTTTGTTATGCAGAACTTGCATCGGCATTTCCTGAGGATGGTGGACAATACGTCTACTTCCGCGAAGCTGGTTCTCGTCCACTAGCTTTCCTGTGCGGGTGGATTAGTTTCTGGGCAACAGACCCACCATCAATTTCAATTATGGCTTTAGCGATTGCAAACTATTTAGGTTTCTTCTTACCTGTCCATGGTTTAATTCTAAAATTAGTTGCAGTTGTGTTAGTAATTGTATTTATGATTATCCATATTCGTAGTGTTGAGGGTGGAGGAAAATTCCAAACTATCATTACTGCATTAAAGATTCTTCCTTTTGCATTAATTATTGGAATTGGATTATTTAACATTAACTCAAGTTTATTCTTATCAAGTAAACCATTAGAAGGTGCAGCAACAGGTTTTGCAGCATTATTAGCAGGTATATCTGCAACAACATGGTCTTATGATGGTATGGGTGCAGCTTGCTACATGTCTGGTGAGATTAAAGATCCAGGAAAGAACTTGCCAAAAGGACTGATTTTAACTGCAGTAATCGTATTAGCGTTATATGTTAGTTTAACGGTTGTTTCTTCTGGATTATTAACAGTTGAAGAACTAGCAGCTTCTGAAGCACCTATTGCTTTATTAGCCTCTAAGATTCCATTAATTGGTAATGCGGCCGGTGTAGTTGTAGCTATTATGGCTATTATTGTTGTAATTGGATCGCTTTCAAGTTGTATTATGTTCCAACCAAGAATAGAATACGCAATGGCAAGATGGTTTATTCTTTAAACATTTTGCACAAGTGCATCCTAAGTATGAAACACCTGCATTTTCAATCGTAGTGCAGTGTATTGTAGCAATCATTCTAATTTTCGCGACAAACTTATCTGATTTATTGGGTTATTTCACCCTAGTAGCATTATTAAAGAACTTCTTAACATTTGGAACAATCTTTGTATTACGTAAGAAGGAACATTATAAACCAGTATATCGTATGCCAGGTGGAGTATTAATGCCTATTATCGCAATGTTTATGACAGGAACTCTAATTTGGTCAACATTTATTTGGGCTCCAATTCCTGGTTTAATCTGTGCAGGTTTAGCTATAGGAACAGGGCTACCAGTTTATTATTTCTGGGAGAATCAGAATAAGCATAGAAAAAATGAGGCTGCTGTATGAAACTAGCAGCAATTGGAAGTAATTGCATCGACTATTATCAAAATATGAATGGGGGTACCGCCTTTCCTGGCGGTGGCCCCGTTAATATGGCTGTATATGTAGCGCGTTTAGGAGGAAAATCTTCATATATAGGTCCAGTTGGAAATGATGAATTTGGACATGTAATGTATAACGCGATTAAAGATAAAGGTGTTGACGTGAGTCACTTACAATTTAAAGAAGGAAAGACAGCTGTTACTCAGGTTGAACTTGTTAATGGTGAGAGAGTTTTTGGTGACTATGACGAAGGTGTTCTCGCAGACTACAAATTGAGTCAAGATGATATTTCATTTATATGTTCACACGATATTGTGATATGTGACCTATGGGGAAAGGTTGAAGGATACTTTGAAGAGTTACATGAAAGAGGTATTCTAACAGCTTTTGATTGTGCAACAAGACCTGATGATGAAGCTTGTAAGATTGCTATTCCGCACAGTGATTATGTATTCTTTTCTAATGATGAAAGCCCAATAGAATTACTAAAAGAACAGATGAAAGAGATCTATAGTAGAGGACCAAAACTAGTTATTGCAATGCGTGGAGAGAAGGGTAGTGTTTGCTTTGATGGTACAAACTACCACGAAATAGGTATTGTTTATTGCGATAATGTAGTAGATACGATGGGTGCCGGAGATAGTTATA
Source organism: uncultured Solobacterium sp. (assembly GCA_938039295.1). Lineage (GTDB taxonomy): Bacteria > Bacillota_I > Bacilli_A > Erysipelotrichales > Erysipelotrichaceae > Bulleidia. The sequence continues at coordinate 10,150 of CALHUY010000012.1, read as the reverse complement.
TTGCAGGATTCCTGAATGCAATAATACGTGGAAGATCAATTAATGATAGTATGCATGCAGGTGCAATGAATGCAACTGAAACAATTAAGTATTTTGGAGCCTGGTAATGGCAATCATTAGAATGACATTCTTCTCTACTGCTTTAAGGGTAACAACAAACTGTAATGTATTAATACCTGATAATTCAAATGATGTAACCCCTATAAGTGATGGCCAATATAAAATCTTATATCTATTGCACGGTTTATCTGGTAATGCAGAGGAATGGATTCGTTTTACAAAAGTTGAATATTATGCAAAGAAATTTGGTTATATTATCGTCATGCCTGAAGTAGGACGAAGCTTTTATACAAATATAGATGGAATTCAATATGCAAAATATATTGCAGAAGAACTACCTATTTTTCTAAAGCAGTGGTTTAAGATACCGACACAAAAGGAGAATACTTTTATTGCTGGCGAAAGTATGGGTGGGTACGGAGCATTAAAAATTGGATTATCTTACCCGAAACAATACCAATCAATTGCAACATTATCGCCAGTAATTGATTTAGAAGAATTACGTTGCATGATACAGAATAAAGTGTTCGAAGAAATGAATATTGATGAGATAGATAGAATCATTTATCAAGATGATTATTTTGATATTTATAAATATCTAGATAAGGAATTAAAAAAAGATATTCCATCAGTTATTCAATTATGTGGGACAGACGATTTCTTGATTGAGAGCAATCGCAGATTCTATCACTACGCAAAGAATAAGATAGATATCACTTATCGAGAGTTGGATGGAGATCATGAGTGGCCTGTATGGGATATTGCAATACAGAAAGCTCTACAATATTTTGAAAAATATGACATTGATCACTTTCAACTATATTGAGAAAGGGAGAGATTAGATATGATAACAACAGAATTATGGAAAGAAGACGAAGGTGCTAATCTCCGTAACTTTCATGAAGATCAAGATTTAAAAAGTGTAAATGGAGCATTGGCTTTACGAAAAGATATTGAAAAGATTATTGATAAAATTTGGGACGAGGAATTTGATAACATTTTCTATATAGGTATTGGGGGTACGTATGCTTCCGCGATGCAAGTTGAAGTATATATGCGTGGTAGAAGCAAATTACCAGTGTATGTAGAAAATGCAGCAGAATTTTTAACAACAGGAAACAAACGATTTACAAATAAATCTATAGCAATTATTTCCTCTGTATCTGGAAATACTAAGGAAATGATTGAGCTTGTTGATAAAATTCACGAGATTGGTGGAAAGGTGTTTAGCTTTATTGACACACCTAATTCAATTCTAACTAAACCGGACAAACAAGATTATCTAATTGTATATCCCAAAAATGAACAATTAAAATTCTACATGACTGCAAACTACTTTATGTGTAAAAATGGAGAGTTTGTTGATTATGATGAATACAACTCAAATATGGAACAATATTTAGCAAAAGCTCTTGTTGATGTTGAAAAAGAAGTAGATACTTGGGCATATCAATATGCTAAAAATAAAGTTGCTTTCTTAGAGAAACATCCAGATTTGCCGCATTACTTTATAGGAGCAGGTAATCAATATGGCGCAACATATTCATATGCTATGTGCTATTGGGAGGAACAAATGTGGATACGAACAAAATCTATTAGTTCTCCCGAATTTTTTCACGGCATGCAAGAGATAATAGTAAAAGACACGCCAATTACCTTATTCATCGGCGAAGATGAACAAAGATCGTTGTCTGAAAGAGTTGCACGCTTCCTACCACAAGTAAATTCAAATTACGTTATTATTGATACAAAAGAATTTGAATTAAGTGGAATCAAGCAAGAATATCGCGGAAGTATATCTCATCTTGTCATGCATGCAGTGAATAATCGTGTAGATGCATACATGGAAAAGTTCTTGAGACATCCATTAAGCATAAGGAGATACTATCGTCAGTTTGATTACTAATATAATTATTTGAAAATAACTAAATATTATCGGGCAATCCGATAATATTTATGTTTCAAATCAAGAAACAAAAATTTTATCTATTTAGTAAAGAATTGTGGGTTTTCATAAAGAGAATTAGGAGAAGGTATTATGAAATTTGGGTTATTTACATGTGGGTATCAAAGATTTGATATTGAAAAAGCATTTCAAGATGCAAAAAGATTTGGATATGATTACGTTGAATTATGGGGTGCAAGACCACATGCATATCCTTATGACCTTGAAATTTGTGCAGACAGAATTAATGATTTAATAAAAAAATATAATATGCCTGTAACTGTATATACACCAGAATTGAACGCATACCCATTTAATCTGATGTGGGAGAATGAAAATATGCGTAATAACTCTTTGGAATATGTATATAAGTCATTAGATTTTGCAAAAGCTATTGGAGCAGAATATACTTTAATCTCTGCTGGGCATGCTGGATTTGATGCAACAGAAGATGAGATTAAAAATCGTTTATATGATAGTCTAGAAAAGATTTTAGAATATGCCACAAAGGTTGGTATAAAGATTGTGTATGAACCACTAACAATTTATGAATCTAACGTTACTACTACATCAAATCAGTTATTAGAAATATGTAATCATTTTAATTCGCCGTATTTTTATGGAATGAATGATATCGTTGTACCATACATTCAAGGGGAGAATATAATTTCGTTTAATAAGAAGCTTGGAAATAAGTTAGCACATATGCATGTTGTAGATAGCGATGGACAGACTGAGGATCATTACTGCCCTGGGTTTGGAAATCTACCAATTAAAAACTTTATGCAAGAGTTAATTGATAGTGGATATGAAAAGACAGTAACAATCGAATTGGTTACAAAGTATATAAATGAACCAAGTATTTACGCAAAACTAGCAATTGATAACTTGAAAGAAGGTCTATAAATATGTGGATGCAGGAATTGTGGCACAAAGAAAAAGTAATTATAGGAATGCTTCATCTAGATGCACTTCCAGGTGATCCAAGATATTCTGCAGGAGATAGTTTAGATACAATTATTGAACATGCAAGAAAGGACTTAAAAGCGTTGATTAATGGTGGCGTAGATGCTGTATTAATATCAAATGAATTTAGTTTTCCGTATCAAAGAAAGATGGATTTTGTTACTGTTGCATGTATGGCAAGAATCATTGGAGAAATAAAAAAAGATATTACGGTTCCTTTTGGCGTTGATGCAATATCTGATGGCGCTGCAACTTTGGAACTGGCTAGAGCTGTGGATGCAGATTTTTGTAGAGGCACTTTTTCTGGCGTGTATGTTGGAGATGGTGGTTTTTATAATAATGACATATCAAAACTTTTAAGAAGAAAAACGGAATTACATTTATCTGATTTAAAGATGCTTTATTTTATTAACCCGGAATCTGATATAAACTTGGATACACGAGAACTAGCTGAAATTGCAAAATCGACAGTATTCAAAACTGGAGCAGATGGATTATGTATATCCGCTAGTGCGGCAGGACAAGATGTTAATGAAACTCTAATCCGGTCTGTTAAAGATGCATGCCCAAATATTGCGGTCTTAGCTAATACAGGCTGTAGACCAGATACAATTGAATCCAAATTAAAGTATGCAGATGCTGCAGTTGTCGGTACATATTTTAAAAAAGGCGGTAAGTTACAAGATGATGATGGAAATAATATTCGGGTTGATGTAAATAGAGTAAAAGAATTTATGGGAGTCGTTGATCAATTTAGAAAGGGATAAAAATATGTCATCAAAATATTTTGTTGGAATAGACGTTGGTACAAATGAGACGAAAGGTATTTTGATTAATGAAGTTGGTAAAGAAATTGCTTCGGCAGTGACATCCCATAGTGTTGAAAATCCTAAACCAAATTATTTTGAACACGATGCAAATGAAGTTTGGTATAAAGATGTGTGTATCATTTCTAATAAGTTGATTAATAAATCTCATATTAATGCAAAGGATATTAAATGCATTGGAATTAGTGCTCTGAGTTCTGATTGCTTACCGGTAGATATTAATGGAAATCCGCTTAGAAAAGCGATACTTTATGGTATTGATGCACGTGCAATGTCCGAATGCCAAGAATTAACAGAAAAATGGGGAGAATCAAAGGTACTTGAGTTATTTGGGAGACCTTTAGGTTCTAGCGATGTTGTCCCTAAAATACTATGGATTAAAAATAATGAACCAGAAGTTTATCGTAAAACTTACAAATTTTTAACTGCGTCATCGTATATTACATATAAACTAACCGGAAATTACACAATCGATAATTTCTTGGGGTTGGCTAGTTTTAATCCTCTATATAATCAAGATGGTTCGATTAATGCGGAATATGCTGAGGGGATTTGTGATAGTAACCAACTAGCAAAACTCCAAAAAACAACTGATATAGCAGGGTACATTACTCAAGTGGCTGCAAAAGATACAGGGTTTGCAGAAGGGACTGCTGTAATCACGGGTGGAGATGATTCTGGTGCAGAAGCAATAAGTAGTGGCGTCATGACACCTGGTGATATGCTGATACAGATGGGATCCACGGCATACATGATATTATGTACGGACAAGTTGTATAACGATAATCGTTTATGGCGTGAAGCATTTATTGTACCTAATACATATGATGTATCGGCAGGTACAAATACTTCTGGAGCATTAACAAAGTGGATTAGAGATACATTTTATCCAGATAAAGTTAAGGAACAAAATGAGGGTGGAACGAATGCTTACCAGGCAATGATGAAGGACTTACGAGAAATACCAATTGGCAGTGAGGGGTTGATTGTGCTTCCATACTTTGCCGGAGAGAGAACGCCGATAAATGATGCTCATGCAAAAGGAATAATTTTTGGTTTAAATCTATCGCATACAAGAAAGCATATTATGAGAGCTGCATATGAAGCTGTATGTTACTCAATAAAACACCATTTCGAAATATTTCGTGAACTAAATATTCCAATTAACCAAATTATGATCACGGGAGGTGGAATAAAGAATGAAGAGTGGGTACAGATGCTGTCTGATGTGTTGGGGGTCAAGTTGCAAACACCTTCTATAACAATTGGTGCAAGTTATGGTGATGCTTTAATGGCAATGATAGGGATTAATCACATTAGAGATTTTTCTGAAGCAAGAAAACTAATTGAGGCAGGAAGAGTCTATTATCCTAATTTAGATAACACAAAAAAATATGAGCCATTTTACCGTTTGTATATTGAGTTGTATAAACAAAATAAAGAACTTATGGCTACAATCGATAAAATTCGATAAATGCTAAATCACACTTCTTATGAGGTGTGATTTTTTCGTTTTCTTTTTAGATATTGTATATATGTATCTTACATCATAAAATTTGCATCTTAGCGAAAACAGCGAGACAGCATGAAATACTTGCAGTAATATCACAGTAGAAAAGATATGAAGGGAGAATCGAAGATGAAAGTGAATGTAGAACTATCAAAAGAATTTTCTCCTCCACATGTGACGATTTATGCGGATGTGATTACGGATGAGGTACAAAGAGTGATTGATTTACTAGACTCTAAGGACATACCGCTGATAGTGCAGCGTGAAAATCGAATGATAGTCTTGAAAACGGAAGAGATATATATGATACGTGTGGAGGGTGGAGATACTGTTATCTATACAGAAAACGAGAGGTATTATTCCCGAAGACGTTTGTATGAGATTCTGAACCAGATCGGGACTGGCTTCATGCAAATCTCTAAACAGACTGTTATTAATCTTTCTTGTATAAAAAGTATAGAGACAGACTTTGGTGGGACGTTATTACTAAAGTTAAAGAACGATTGTTCTGATTATGTATCAAGAAAGTATCTACCTGATTTAAAAAGATATCTAGGAATTTAAGGAGGTTACATATGAACACAAAGAAACAAACACTACTATTTAACGTATTCGTATCAATGGGTATTGCTGCTATGATGTTTATTCTGGCAGGGGTTATTATTGATAGAATCTTCCATGGAAATATCCAAATGACAAATTACGCATTTTCTAAGATGGCTATCGCAACCGTGGTAATTGGACTTGGCTTTGGGCTACCTGCAATAGTTTATGACAATGAGAAGTTATCCCTTTTTACACAGACAATTATTCATATGGGTACTGGTTGTATTGTTATGACAGTTACAGCTTTCCTTGTAGGTTGGATTCCTTTGAATCATGGACCACTACTGATGATTGCGATACTTTTAGAAGAGCTTGCACTTGCATTTGTTATTTGGTTTGTATTTTATCTACAACAAAAGAAACTGGTAAAACAGATGAATCAACGAGTGAACGAAATAAATAAATTATGAATCGTTTAACGGTCTATCATAAGTAGGCCGTTATTTTTTGATTTGGGATGATAAATTATAATTTACGTATTAAGATAGAGAGGTGCTTTCAAGGAGATTTATTATGAAGTGGTATGAGAATGCGGTGTTCTATCATATTTATCCATTAGGATTAACAGATGCACCGAAGAATAATGATTATCAAATGACAGAACATCGTCTGAATCAATTATGCCCATGGATCAAACATATCAAGGAAATTGGTTGTAATGCGTTATATATTGGGCCATTATTTGAATCGGTTGGACATGGATATGAAACAACCGATTATTACAAGTTGGATTCAAGACTTGGAAATAATGAGGATTTAAAGAAGTTTGTACAAGATTGTCATAATCAGGATATACATGTAATTTTTGATGGTGTATTTAACCATACTGGTAGAGATTTCTTTGCGTTCAAGGATATTCAATTAAACCGTGAAAACTCCCAGTATAAAGATTGGTATTGTAATGTCAATTTCCAAGGGAATAATGAATACAATGATGGATTCTCGTATGATAACTGGGGTGGATATAATTTATTAGTGAAACTCAATCAGCGCAATCCTGCTGTCAGACAATATTTATTAGATGTGGTTAGGTTTTGGGTTAGTGAGTTTGATGTGGATGGCATTCGATTAGATGCGGCGGATGTATTAGACTTTGGTTTTATGCATGAGTTACGTATGCTGGCAAATGAAATCAAGCCTGAATTCTGGCTGATGGGGGAAGTAATTCATGGCGACTATAGTCGTTGGGTAAATTCCGATACGCTACATTCTGTGACGAACTATCAACTATATAAAGCACTGTATTCTGGACATAATGAACATAATTACTTTGAGATTGCACATACAGTGCGCTATCTATTAGATAAAGGTAATCTACCATATCATCTTTATAACTTTGCGGATAATCATGATGTAGAAAGAATTTATACTAGACTTCATAACAAGCAAGAGTTTGTACCATTACATATTTTGATGTATACACTACCAGGTATTCCTTCTATCTATTATGGTAGTGAATTTGGTATTGAAGGCAGAAAAGAGAAACATTCTGATGAAGTACTACGACCTGTAGTTAACTTGGAAAACTATCAAAATGTAGTGAACGAAAATGGCTGTACTAACATCATTACTAGACTTGGGGAGATTCGACAAAAGAATGAAGTTTTTGCGGATGGTATTTATCAAGAACTTCGCTTAACAAATCGTCAATATGCATTCTCACGTACAAATGATTTTACGCAGGCTATTGTAGCGGTAAATAATGATGAATTTGAATCATCATTAGATATACCAGCAAATGGGACATATACGGAACTATTGAGTGGAGAAATCCAAATAGCTGAAGGAAATCTACATGTTCAATTGCATGCATGTTCTGGACAAATCTGGATTCGAGATTATGATGAGAAAGTTGTTAAGTATCAGGAAGCTAAGATTCCAGAAATCAAACAATTTGATGTAAAAGAAGAAATGATTCAACAGGTAATAGTAGACCATAGTAAATCCTATGAAGAGATGAGTGTGGAAGAACTACAGGCATGTATTCTAGAGAAACTAGCAAAGAATGGTCCAGTGACAGATCAAATGAAGCGTGATGTCGCAAACAACGTCTATCATAATTCATTGGTGAATTGGGTAAAGAGCTTTAGAAATTAAAAGTACCGCAGTGTAAGCTGCGGTATTGCTATGTTTAGACTTTACGTTCATGCATTAAAACTAATGGAATCAATAGAACTATACAAGAAATCCAAATAGTTGGATAACCTAACTGTTTGGAGATAACTCCACCAAGCCCAGCACCGATTGCGAATACTACAATAATACCGAAGTAATGCATAGATTGGTGAAAGTATGATATATCTTTTGTTCGGAAGAAAGCGGAGAGTCTTGCGGTAGCACTCTTAATATTACCAATGCACATTGTGCTAGCATACGTATTCCCGTTTACTTTGCGGAAGGATTGTACTTGTAGGGCGCAGGAAAATGAGACAAGCATATTTGCAATGTTGTTAAGATTACCTGGAATAAAACCTACAAGGAATAGTGTGATAATTTCAATGAGTACAATATATTGTCTCCAGTGAAGAGATTTCTTTTCTTTTAGTCGTCCTTGTAGTTGTTCTGCTACAAATACACCTACAATGAAGGCAAAGATTGGTAAAAGGTAATTTAAGCTATGACTTAGATTTCCTTCCATCAGGTTCTGTGTCATTAAGACTAGATTACCTGTTTGTGCATTTGCGAACACACGATCTCTAGTATTAAATGTATAGGCATCCTGTAGTCCTCCACTAAACGCAAGGAAGGCCGAGGTTATAAATGCGTCTGACATCTGTTGTTCTTTCATAGTTCACCATCCTTTAAACTATTTCTAGAAAGTTCAGTCTAATATTAGGATGAATTGTAAATGAATACAAGACTAGTCACTACAATGTAAAGGATTCTATGTAAGAAGTAAGCAAAGGTGATATGATAATACTGGTTATTAATTTTTTTCACACATCATCGATTTTAACTAAATTATTTTTAAGTGGGTAAGGGGACATGGAAAAGAATAATTTATTTCAACGTTTTCGCTATTGGCTAGATAAGCGAATGGCAAAGGGTACGGGTAGTATGATTCGTGCTTTATTGTTTACTACCATTTTTTTAGTTTTGTTTTTGGCATTTTTACTCATCATATTTGGGGAAAGTGATGAGTGTTCGCCACTTCATGCGATATGGGATAGTTTTGCAACGGCAATCAATGCAGAAATTCCAGCATCTTCAGATGGATCACTATTTTTCATTATTATTAATGCGATTGCCGCAATCATTGGTCTATTCTTTACTAGCATCTTGATTGGTATTATCACAAACGGAATTGAGACAAAACTTCAGAACTTGAGAAATGGTAATGCGGAGATTTTGGAAAAGAATCATACTATAATACTCGGCTGGAATGATACGACTTTTGCGATTCTTGCGGAGATTATGGAATCAAATCTAAATCGAGAGATGCAGACGGTAGTAGTATTAGATAATGCATGTGAAAAGGCAGAAATGGATGATCAAGTGCGTGCTTTTATTGCAGAAAAAGATAAAGAGCGCGAAAGAACCGCAAAGAAGAATCATGAGATATTTATTCCATATGCAAAACATACACAAATCTTATGTCGCTATGGGACGGCACTAAATTATAGTAATTTAGAAAATTGTAATATACAGAATTGTAAATCAATCATCGTGAACGAAGAAGATGATGAAAAAACAATTAAAGATATTCTTGCATGTAGTGGAATCATTATTGAACTGCGCATGAGTGGTGTAAAGGGAAAGAAACTTCCTTGTATTACAGCGATTATCCATGAGAAAGAAAATATGAAAAATGACCAAGGTCCTTATAAATCAAGGATTTTAGCCATTTTACTTTGCTGAATTGTCGCTTATTTGTCTCTTAAATCTACTAACAGATACTAAAAGATACTCGGAAATATTCACGGATTGTCTATTGAAAAATCTTACATGTTTTGCTACACTATAATTTGGCTTGTTGTGTTTGCCTTTGGCAATCATCATAGCCCCAAAAGGAGTTGAAATAATGCCAAAGGAAAAAGCAGGCAGAAATAAGACGATTGATATTTCTGTTGAAGACGGACAGCAGTACCTTGACCGTTGTATTACTATTGGTGATACAGTCGGTTTAGATGCTGTGCTTGATAAAACAATTTTAGGTGATTGCCTTGCTGTTATGCCCGTGCTGCCGCATGGGTTTGTTGATTTGCTGATTGCAGCCCCGCCATATAATCTTGATAA
>CALHUY010000011.1 GCA_938039295.1 uncultured Solobacterium sp. | reverse complement strand
GAACCATGAAACTATTGGACCACTATCCAGAAGTCACTGCAATCTACGCAGTCAGTGACGTTGTAGCACTTGGTGCACTACGTGCAATTAGTGATCGTAAGTTAAAGGTTCCAAAAGATATATCGATTATTGGCAACGATGGAATCGACTTTGCAAGGTATGCAACACCACGTTTGGCTACCGTCGAACAAGATGCAGCACAACTTGCTAAACGAAGTGTAGATGACTTGTTATTAAGATTAAATTATAATAAACCTGTAATACATGAAATTATTCCATTCCATGTATTGGCGGGAGAAAGTATTAGTATCAAAAAACCAGTGGAGGAAAAGTAAGATGTCAACAGTAAGTCTAAAGCATGTCCAAAAAATTTACCCAAATAGTGTTGAGGTAAAAAAGAAAAAGAAGGGCGAAGTAAAGAAAACAAACCTAAAGATCACAGATGAAGGTGTGGTTGCGGTTGATGATTTTAACTTAGAAATCGGCGATGAAGAATTCGTTGTATTAGTAGGTCCTTCTGGTTGCGGTAAATCTACAACATTACGAATGGTTGCGGGATTAGAAGATATTACACGTGGAGAATTGTTTATCGATGGAAAATTAATGAACAACGTTTCTCCTAAGGATCGTGATATTGCGATGGTTTTCCAGAACTATGCGCTATATCCACATATGAGTGTTCGTCAGAATCTTGAATTCCCACTCAAGATGCATAAAGTTCCAGCTGATGAAATTAAGGTAAAGGTTGAAGAAGCAGCAGAAATTCTTGACTTAACACCATATCTTGACCGTAAGCCTAAGGCTTTATCCGGTGGACAAAGACAGCGTGTTGCGATCGGACGTGCAATTGTGCGTGATCCAAAGTTACTCTTGATGGATGAACCACTCTCTAACTTAGACGCAAAATTAAGAAACCAGATGCGTGCTGAAATCATCAAGTTAAGACAGAAGATTAAGGCAACATTTATCTATGTAACACATGACCAGACAGAAGCGATGACACTTGGTGACCGTATCGTTATCATGAAGGATGGTGTTATCCAACAGGTGGGAACACCACAACAGTTATTCGATCACCCAATCAATGAGTTCGTAGCAGGCTTTATCGGTATGCCACAGATGAACTTCTACAGTGGTGAGCTCTTAAAGAATGAAGCTGGCAAGTACTGTGTGAAGTTAGACGGTGCTGTGATGGAAGTTTCTGAAGAGAAGCAAGCTATCTTAGCTGGAAAGAATGTACAACCACAGCCAATTACAGTAGGTGTTCGTCCAGAACATATCTCACTTGGTGGTGAAAGCGGAAAGACAATCGAAGGTACAGTTGATGTGAGTGAAATGATGGGATCTGCAATCCACTTACACGTAAATGCATGCGGTAAGGATAGCATTATCATCGTTCCAACATTAGACCTCGGTGGCAAGACATTCAAGATTGGCGATAAGATCAACTTTACATTTGGTGGTAATGTCATGCACCTCTTTGGTAAAGAATCTCATCAGAACTTAGAGTATTAATTTTAAAATTTCATAAAAAAGATATTGAAATTTGAAAGCGCTTTGCATAAAATAAAACTATAGTGTTGTAAACGTTTCCAGTAACGTTTACAAATATATAAACTTTTTCGGGAGGATAACATGAAAAGTACAAAGTTAGTATCACTTGGTTTAGCTGCTTTAATGGGTGTCTCTGTATTAGCAGGATGCGGCGGCAGCAAGAAGGAATCAAACACAACAACTTCAGATTCTAAGGAAGTTACACTTACAGTGTGGACACCATCTGAAGACCAATCAGAAGAACAGGGCAACTGGCTCAAGAAGCAATTAGATGCTTTCCAAGAAGCTCACCCAGAATGGAAGTTAACATTCAACACAGGTGTATGTCCTGAAGGTGATGCGAAGACATTAGTAGCAGCTGACCCATCAGCAGCAGCTGACGTTTACATGTTCGCAAACGACCAGATTCCAGATTTATTAAAGGCTAACGCAATCGCTGAATTAGGTGGATCTGCAGTAGAAGCAATCAAGAAGAACAACAGTGATGTTACTGTTGATACAGTAACTTATGAAAACTCTGTATACGGTGTTCCATTTACAGCAAACACATGGTTCATGTACTATGACAAGCGCGTCTTTACAGAAGATGATGTAAAGAACTTAGATACAATGCTTACAAAGGGTAAGGTTGGCTTCCCAATCTCTAACTCTTGGTATATCGCAGCATTCTATGCAGCTAACGGATGCACATTATTCGGTGCTAATGGAACAGATGCTAAGGCTGGTATCGACTTCGGTGGCGATAAGGGTACAGCAGTTACAAATTATTTAGTTGACTTAGTTAAGAATCCTAACTTCAAGGATGCGGCTGGTCTAACACCAAGCACATTAGCTGATGGCACAATCAATGCATTCTTCTCTGGTGCATGGGATTACAAGGCAGTTGTTGATGCTTTAGGTGAAGAAAACGTTGGTATCGTAGCTCCTCCTAAGTACAACTTAAACGGTAAGGAAGTTCAGTTAAAGGCATTCGCAGGTTCTAAGGCTATTGGTGTTAACCCAACAAGTAAGAATCCAGAAGTTGCAGTTGCATTGGCTTCATTCTTAGGTAGTGCAAAGGCTCAACAGGCTCACTACGAATTACGTAATATCATTCCTACAGATACATCATTGAATGTTTCTGATGCATTGGCTAAGGCACAGATGGATACAATGGACTTTGCTTCAATCGTACAGCCACTACAGTCAGGCATGGGTCAATATTGGACACCAGCAGAATCAATGGGTAAGGAAATCGTTGCCGGTACAGTAACACACGAAAATGCTGCTGAAAAGACAGAGAGCATGAACAAGGCAATGAACACTGCTTCCGTTCAATAATATTGCATTACTGATTAAAAGAATGTGGTTGAGATACTTATTTTAACCGCATTCTTCTTCGTTTATAGAATTGAGGTAATCGTATGGAAAATAAAAAGATTCAGGATAAAGTCACAGTGTTAAAAGCGATAACATCAGGTGATTTACAAACGAAGCTATCCATCCCATTCATGGGACTTGGTATATTTTTGAAAGGGCAGAAAATCAAAGGTTGCCTCATATTCCTTCTAGAAGTAGCGTTCTTCTTATATATGGCTACTTCTGGTATTCATGCTTTATCAATGCTACCGTCACTTGGTGATGAAGCGCAGGGTAAAGTGTGGAATGAAGCAAAACAAATTTTTGAATATACTGTCGGAGATAACTCACAACTTATTCTCTTATTTGGAGTTGTAGCATTATTTGTTATCGCTGGATTTATCCTATTATGGGTATTGCAGATCAAACATGCATACAAACTACAACTAAAGAAGGAAAATAATGAACACATCAATAGCTTTAAGGAAGATTTGAAGTCTCTATTAGATGGAAACTTACATATCACATTGATGTCATTACCTTGCGCAGGTATCTTAGTATTCAATATCGTGCCACTAGTTTATATGATCAGTATGGCATTTACATCTTATTCCAAAGAAGATGAACACTTACAGTTGTTCGATTGGAATGGACTAACACAGTTTAAGCGTGTCTTAAACTTCAGTGGTAACATGGGTAGACAGTTCTGGCATGTACTTGCTTGGACAGTTGTTTGGGCTCTTGTTGCGACATTCTTAAACTACATTACAGGTATGATCCTTGCGATGATTATCAACCGTAAGGAAACAAAGGCAAAAGGATTCTGGCGTTTCTGCTTTGTATTATCTATTGCTGTACCACAGTTTATTTCCTTGATGATTATGAACATCATGTTACAACCATCAGGCGCAATCAACGTGTTACTACAGAATAATGGATTAATCAGTGCACCACTACCATTCTTAACAGATGCGATGTGGGCTAGAATCACAATTATCGTAATCAACTTATGGATTGGTATTCCATATACAATGTTACAGGTAACAGGTATCTTACAGAACATTCCAGGTGAGCTCTATGAAGCAGCTCGTATGGATGGTGCAGGACCAGTGAAGATCTTCTTCAAGATTACACTTCCTTACATGTTATTTGTTACTACACCATACTTGATTACATCATTTGTTGGTAATATCAATAACTTTAACGTTATCTACCTCTTATCAGGTGGTGGACCAACATACGTTGGAGATACTGCAGGTCAAACAGACTTGCTCGTAACATGGTTGTACAAGTTAACAATCGATCAACAGTACTATAACTTAGGTGCAGTTATCGGTATCTTGACATTCATTATCTTAACAACAGTCACATTGATCACATATCGTAGATCGAAGTCTTATCAGAATGAGGAGGCGTTCATGTAATGAGTACGAATACAGTAAAGCGTAATAAAAAGAGCGTATCTAGTCGTGTTGGTAACTTCTTCGTTCATGTATTCCTAGCAATGCTAGCAGCGGTATGGGTATTACCAATTTTCTGGATCATCCTAACTAGCTTTAGAGCTGAACCGGGATCCTATGTAAGTACATTCTTCCCTAAGGGATATACACTTGCAAACTACATTAAGTTATTTACAGACCGTAATGTCTTGAACTTCCCACGTATGTTTGGAAATACACTCATCATTGCGGTATTCACATGCATTATTTCAACATTCTTCGTATTATCTGTTTCATATAGCTTATCTCGTATGCGTTTCAAGTTACGTAAGCCTTATATGAACTTAGCAATGATTCTTGGTTTATTCCCGGGATTCATGGCTATGATTGCGGAATACTATATCTTAAAGGCACTTGGTTTAACAGAAGGTTCTGCAGTACGTTTAGCACTTATCATCGTATATTCTGCTGGTACTGGTTTAGGCTTCCAAATTGCCAAGGGTTACTTTGATACAATTCCACGTTCTGTCGATGAAGCAGCGATTATGGATGGTGCTACACAATGGCAAGTATTTACAAGAATTACAATGCCATTATCAAAGCCAATCATTATCTATACAGTCATGACTTCATTTATCGCTCCTTGGGTAGACTTTATCTTTGCGAAAGTTATTGTTCGTGCTAACGCAGATCAATTTACAGTCGCAATCGGTTTATGGAACATGTTGCAGAAAGAATATATTAACCAATGGTACACAAGCTTCGCAGCTGGTGCGGTTATTATCTCTCTTCCAATCGCAATCTTATTCGTATACATGCAGAAATTCTACGTTGAAGGAATGTCTGGCGCTGTTAAAGGATAACAAAACAAAAACGGTAGAACCTTTTGGTCCTGCCGTTTACTTTGTAAAATCGTAGTATGATAGGTATGAATCAGGAGAACTCACATGAAAACATATATCTTTGACTTATATGGAACACTCATTGATATCCATACAGAATTACATAATCGTAAGATATGGAAGGTATTATCAGACATGTATGCATGTTATGGTGCTATCTATACACCAGAAGAGTTTAAACAAGCATATTTAAAGTGTAATAAAGAAGAGTGGAATCGTGTAGAAACACTTCATCCTGATACATATATTGATATTCAATTTAAAAATGTATTCAAACGTCTATATGATGAAGCTCCAATGCATAAAGAAGTAGTACCAATTCAAGACATAGAGACTTGGTTACTCTTTGTGGAAACAGAGTTTAGACGTTTGACAAGAGTGCGTTGTAAACCATACCTCAATACCATAAAGACACTAGAAACACTCAAGCAACAAGGGCACCAAATTATCTTACTATCCAATGCACAGCGCTCTTTTGCGCTAGCGGAGATGGGTATCTGTGATTTAATTCCATACTTTGATCATATGTATATCTCTGCGGATTATGGAATCCGTAAGCCAGAGAAAGCATTTATGCAAAAAGTTCTAGATGACCATAAATTAAATGTAAGTGATTGTGTCATGATTGGTAATGAAGTGGGTAGTGATATGCAAGTTGCGGCATCTTGTGGTGTAACTGGTATATTATTAAATACAGCACATCGCAAAGAAAAAGTAATTCAAAAAGAAATAGAATTGTTACAACAAGAATATCCAAACTTTCAGTATCAAATTGTTACTTCAGGGGATATTTTAGAAATTATAGGAGAATAAGTTATGCCAACATGGTTAAAAGATGCAGTATTTTATGAAATTTATCCACAGTCATTCTATGATACAAATGGAGATGGTATCGGGGATTTAGAAGGTATCATCCAGAAGTTAGATTACATTAAAGAACTTGGCTGTAATGCATTATGGATCAATCCAATGTATGACTCACCATTTATGGATGCAGGATATGACGTTAGGGATTATAAGAAGGTCGCAGCCCGTTATGGTACAAATGAAGATGCATATCGCTTATTTGAAGAAGCACATAAGCGTGGTATCAAAGTATTGCTAGATTTAGTACCTGGCCATACGTCTGATGAACATGCTTGGTTTAACGCTAGTAAGCAACCGGAGGAAAATGAATACTCCAGTCGTTATGTATGGACGAACGGTGCCTTTGTAGGTATCAAAGATCGTCCATATATGGCAGGTATGTCTGATCGAAATGGTGCCTATATGTTAAACTTCTTTGCGTCTCAACCAGCACTGAACTATGGTTGGTTAGATTGTACAGAGAGTTGGATGTCTGCAGTCGATAGTCCAGAAGCTATCGCTACTAAAGAAGCGATGAAAGATGTGATGCGCTTCTGGCTAGATCATGGTGCAGATGGCTTCCGTGTTGATATGGCAGACTCACTTGTAAAAAATGATGATAACAAGAAATCAGCGACTGCGAAAATCTGGAGAGATGTTCGTAATATGCTAGATCAAGAGTATCCTGAGGCAGCACTTGTCAGTGAATGGTCCAATCCAGAACAGGCAATCAATGGTGGTGGTTTCCATATGGATTTCTACTTAGATCATTGGCACAATGGATATAACACTTTATTACGTGATTATGAAACAGGCGGGGAAGATAATAGCTTCTTCTTAAAGAGTGGTAAAGGTGATATCTGCCGTTTCTTAAATGACTACATGCCAAAATACAAGGCAACAAAACAAAATGGTTATATCTCCATGTTTACATGCAACCATGATACACCACGTCCTGCCAATACTTTAACGCCAGAAGAGTTAAAGATTGCATATGCATTTATCTTAACAATGCCAGGCGTTCCATTTATCTACTATGGTGATGAAATTGGTATGCGCTATATGAAGGATATTCGCTCCAAAGAAGGTGGCTTCCATCGTACAGGATCACGTACACCAATGCAGTGGGATAATAGCGTAAATAAGGGTTTTTCAACAGTAGAAGCACAACAATTGTATCTAGCGGTTGACCCATCTAAAGACGCACCAACCGTAGAAAATCAACTACACGATAAGGATTCACTATACTCTACAACAAAATCTCTAGTGGCATTACGTCACATGTATGCAGACTTACAGGCTGATGCAGACTTCAATGTGATTTATGCAGAGAAGGAGAAGATGCCATTTGTATACAAACGTGGAAAGTTGATACTAGCAATCAATCCAAGTGGATTAGAAGAGACAATTTCTCTTGATGAGCTACAAGGTTATAAGCCTATCTATACAATTGGAAGAGCATCTATTGAAGAAATAACTCTTACAATCGGAGCTAGTTCGTTTGTAGTATTACAAAAAATGTAATATTTTATAGACTTTTCATGGAATAAAACAAAATTTACAAAAAAATCTCAAAAAAGTTGTTGACATTTATTAAATTCTCAATAAACTATAACCATAGGCGATGATAAGAAGAGTAGCTGAAAGATAGTATCACAGAGAGTCCTCGGGTGCTGAGAAGAGGATATACGAAGGTTTAGTGAAGATGGTCTTGGAGTTGTACTTCCGAAATGTAGGGGGTACCGGGATGTCCCGTTATAGACATAGAGTATGTTGGTACTCGATGAGGTATGTATTGTGAAGTACATATAAACTAAGGTGGTAACACGAGATTATATATCCCGTCCTTACATGTAAGTGTAAGTGCGGGATTTTTGTTTATATAGATAGGAGGCAGCGATGATTGAGTTATATAACATAGTTAAAACATTCAAAGCGAACAAGGAAAACATCCATGCGGTAAACAATGTTTCACTCACCATTAATGATGGTGAAATCTACGGCATCATCGGATATTCCGGTGCTGGTAAAAGTACGTTGATTCGTTTGATCAATCAACTAGAAGTACAGACAGCTGGTGATGTTATCATCAATGGTGTAAACTTCAAAGAACTTAGTCCTAAAGAACTACGTTTACAACGTCAACAAATCGGTATGATTTTCCAACATTTCAACCTTCTATGGAGTAGAACAGTCGCTGAAAACATCGAACTTCCTCTAGAGTTTGCTCATGTTCCTAAAGCAGAGAGAAAACAAAGAGCAGCAGAACTGATTGAAATGGTAGGCTTAACTGGTAGAGAGGACGCCTATCCAAGTGAGTTATCAGGTGGTCAGAAACAAAGAGTTGGTATTGCAAGAGCACTCGCTAATTCACCAAGAATTCTACTATGTGATGAAGCAACCTCTGCACTAGACCCTGATACAACAGAACAGATTCTTGAACTATTAAGAGAAATCAATAGTCGTTTAGGAATCACCATCGTGATGATTACCCACCAGATGGAAGTTGTACAAAAGATATGTACACGAATGGCAGTAATGAGCGATGGAAATATTGTGGAAGAAGGAACTGTTAAACAATTGTTCGAACATCCAAAACACGCAGTCACAAGAAGATTCGTACAAAATATTGAAGCTAACCAAACAATCGAAGAATTGGCAGAAAGTTTAAAAGAGAGATATCCAAGTGGTAAGTTACTACGTTTATCCTTCACAGGAAATAACGCAGAGCAGCCAACGATTATCAACGCTGCTAGACTTGTACCATTTGAGATATCGATTGTAGAGTCAAACATCTCACAATCCTCTGTTGGACCAATGGGTGTAACCTACATTCATATTAGTGGTGGAGTCGATAGTGACTACAACAAGTTTGTGACATACTTAACTGACAACAATGTCATAGTGGAGGTGCTCTAATGATAGGTGGCGTACTTAATTTAGATCAGCTATTCAAAGCTATCAATGAAACACTCTACATGACAGCCGTATCACTTGTACTTGCGACAGTCCTAGGATTACTGATTGGTATTCTACTGTACTGTACACAAACAGGTGGATTATTCCAAAACAAGATTATCAATCGAGTGATTGATGTAATTATCAACGTATTACGTGCAATTCCATTTATCATCTTACTGATTATCTTAATCCCATTTACAAAGCTGATTGTAGGTTCTATGTTAGGAGCTACAGCAGCCTTACCTTCACTGGTATTTGCGGCAGCGCCGTTCTATGCACGAATGTGCATCATCGCATTCCAAGATGTAAACAAAGGTACCATTGAAGCAAGTAAAGCAATGGGTGCCAGCAATTGGCAAATTATTTTGAAAGTATTACTTCCTGAAGCATTACCATCCTTGATCTCAGGAATCACAGTAACAGGTATTTCCTTAATCTCCTATACAGCAATGGCAGGTGCCATCGGTGCTGGAGGACTTGGAAACCTAGCGTACTTATATGGTTTTGCAAGAAGAAACGATTTAATACTTTATACTTCAACCATCATCATTATCGTCATTGTATTTGCAATACAGTGGATGGGTGATGCAATCGTAAAACGAATCGACAAACGATAAATATATAAAAAAAGAAAAGGGAGAAAACTCATGAACAAGATTACAAAAATTATTGCAGCAGCAACATTCGCATTAGGCTTAACAGCTTGCGGAACATCCAAAAAAGAAAGTGCATCAACAACTTCTTCAGACAGCACAAAGTTAACAGTGATCGCAACTGCTAACCCACACGCAGTGATTCTAGAAGAAGCAAAGTCCATCTTAAAAGATAAGTACAACATCGACCTTGAAGTAACAATCACAGATGATTACTTCATTCCAAACGAAGCAGTATCTAACGGAGAAGCAGACGCAAACTTCTTCCAGCACGTGCCATTCTTTAACAAGGAAAAGAATGAAAAGAACTACAAGATTGCCAATGTAGGTGGAGTTCATATCGAACCATTTGGAATCTACTCTAAGACAATCAAGAATGTTTCTGACATCAAGGATGGTTCAACAGTTGTTATTTCTAACTCTGTAGCAGATAACGGTCGTATCTTAGCAATTCTTGCGCAGGAAAACTTAGTGAAGTTACCAGAAAACGCAGATGTATTAAATTTAACAATCGCAGATATCGATAACGACACAAACAATCCTAAGCACTTAAAGTTCCAGGAAGTAAAACCAGAATTACTCGCAACAGCTTATGAAAACGGTGAAGGTGACTTAGTAGCTATCAACGGTAACTTCGCAATTAACGCTGGTCTAAAGCCAGGCTCTGATGCATTAATCCTTGAAAAGGCTGACTCAAAGAACCCATATGTAAACATCATCGCTTGTCAAGAGGGTCATGAAAAGGATGAAAAGATTCAAGCTTTAGTGAAGGTATTACAGTCTGAAGAAATTCGTGAATTCATCAAGAAGAACTGGTCTGATGGTTCTGTTATCCCAGCTGAATAAGTAAAAACATTACCATGTGAATATTTCGCATGGTTTTTTTATTTGTGATTTTCATATAATTGCAAAAACACAGCGCAACAAATACAATTATCATGTATGATATTTGTAATGTAATAAGAGAGTAGGAGATTAGAATGGCAGATAAAATTATCGTCTTAGATTTTGGAAGTCAATACAACCAGTTAATTGCACGACGTATTCGTGAATTTGGAGTTTATAGTGAACTTCATCCAGGAGATATGACACTTGCAGAAATCGTTGCAATGCAAGATGTAAAAGGAATTATTTTCTCTGGTGGACCAAACAGTGTTTATGAAAAGGATGCACCAAAGTGTGATCCAGCTATCTTCACATCAGGCTTACCTATTTTAGGTATCTGTTATGGTATGCAGATGACACACTTCATGAATGGTGGTAACGTTACACCATCTGACAAGAAGGAATATGGTCGTACAGAGATTACAGTAGATACAACATCTCCATTATTTGCAGGTTTACCTGAAAAGCAAATTGTATGGATGAGCCATGGTGACCAAGTATCCACACTCGCAGAAGGATTCCATTCCGTAGCAAGCAGTGATACATGTCCATTTGCGGCTAGTGCAAATGATGAAAAGAAGATCTATACATTACAGTTCCACCCAGAAGTACGTAACTCTGAGTATGGACTAGATATGTTAAGAAACTTCGTATTCAACATTGCCAAGGCTGAAAACAACTGGACAATGAAAGATTTTGTAAACCAACAAATTGAAGAAATCAGAGCACAAGTTGGCGATGATAAGGTATTACTAGCATTATCTGGTGGTGTAGACTCATCTGTAGTAGCTGCTTTATTAGATAAGGCAATTGGTAAGAACCTATACTGCATGTTTATCGACCATGGTCTATTACGTAAGGGTGAAGCAGAAGGTGTTATGGAAACATTCACACGTAACATGTCTCTTAATCTCATCAAGATTGACGCAAGAGAACGTTTCTTGAATAAGCTTGCTGGTGTATCAGACCCTGAAGAAAAGCGTAAGATTATCGGTGGTGAATTCATCTACACATTCCGTGATGAAGTAGCCAAGCTCTTACAAGGAACAGATATTAAGTGGTTAGCACAAGGAACACTTTATACAGATATTATTGAATCAGGTACAAAGACAGCACAGACAATCAAGTCACACCACAACGTAGGTGGTTTACCTGAAGATATGAACTTCAAACTGATTGAACCATTAAGCAAATTGTTCAAGGATGAAGTACGTGCATTAGGTACAGAGCTAGGCCTACCAGAAGAAATGGTATGGCGTCAACCATTCCCAGGACCAGGACTTGGTATCCGTGTACTTGGAGAAATCACAGAAGAGAAGTTAGAAATCGTTCGTGATTCAGACTTAATCCTACGTGAAGAAATCCGTAACGCAGGACTTGAAAGAGATATCTGGCAGTACTTTACATGCTTACCAAATATCCGCTCTGTAGGTGTTATGGGAGACCAACGTACATACGACTACACAGTCGTTATCCGTGCAGTTACATCTATCGATGGTATGACAGCAGACTGGGCAAGAATCCCATATGATGTACTAGACAAGATTTCAACACGTATCGTAAACGAAGTAAAACATGTTAACCGTGTAGCCATGGATATCACATCCAAGCCACCAGGAACAATTGAGTGGGAATAGAAGATTTTTTACTGAAAATGGCTTATTTTAATGGCTTATAGCATATTGGAATACGCGACTGGAACAAAATTGGGTAAAGATTTCAAAAAGAATAAATCCAATAATTGTTCAAAGTG
>CALHUY010000010.1 GCA_938039295.1 uncultured Solobacterium sp. | reverse complement strand
GGAAGGTCGTTTGACCTTCCTTTTCCTATAAAAAATCAACCCTATGTTTCCATAGAGTTGATTATGATTAGTGTTGAGGACCTCCAAATCCGCCTGGACCTCCACCGCCCTCCATCATGGAGTTGGTAATTGATGTGACCTGTGTTCCATTTACAATAACTGTTCCACCGTTTAATGACGCAGTCAAATCAAAGTCGAATGCAAACTGAGCAGTGATATTGATATTACCACCATTGATTGTTAATGTTCCATTGGCGTCTAAAGCATCTGTATCGCCCTCAGCCATTGTGATATCTAAGTTACCACCATTAATTTCAATCTGTACATCATAGTCTGTTGCTTTTTCAGATGCGTTGATACCATCATCTGTAGCATAGATTTTGATTGTACCATCATTGATTTGTACATATGTACCTTCGATACCTTCTACTGCGTTGATATCAAATGTACCACCATCAATCTCTGTAATTGTTGTACCTTGGATGCCATCATCTTCAGAGTTGATTACAAAGTTACCACCAGCGATATATACATAACCTGTTGTTAAATCATCTTCGTTTTCAGAATGGAATCCATCCTTTGTTGCGTTGATGTTGAATGTACCATCTGCAACACGAATACTGTTAAGAGCTTTGAATCCATGCTTTGTTGTATTTACGTTATATGTACCACCTGTAACTTTTAAGTCGTTATTGGAAGCAACACCATTTGCAGAAGAGTCGATATTGAATGTACCTAAACCATTTAGAGTAATGTTTGTTTTTGCAAAGATTACGGCATCGATATCATCACCATTGTCTTCAGTAAATTCACCAGTAACCTTTAGGTTATTTGTAGAGTTCTGTGTTGTTGTTACATATACATTTTTAGCGTTAATTGCATATACAGCAGGCTTGTTTGTATTTGTGATAGATACGTTATCAAATACGAGATGTACTTCTGCATCGGCAGAAGCATTAACGATTACCGTGGAATTCTTTGCTGAACCGGTAATAATATAAGTACCAGCTGCATCGATAGTAACATCCTTACCATCTTCTAAAGTAATCTTCTTTGCGTTTGTAGTATCGACAGTCTGTGTAAGATCTGTTTGTGTAAACATATTTGTTGTATCTAAAGGAGAATTCTTTGAATAGTTAAGAGTAGTATTCTTTTGTGTAGTCGTTGTTGAAGTATTTGTGGTTGTAGTAGGGGTAGTTGTGACTGTCCCGTTACCTGCTTGCTTGTTGCAACCGGCTACTGCTAAGCCAAGTGTTACGATTGGCACAATTGCTATTCTTTGATAAAGTTTTGTTCCATTCATTTCTGTTAACCTCCTTTGGTTGCTTTTAAAATATCGGTGGAATGTGAACATCATATGAATAAGTCGTGATAGTTTTCTAAATATAGCATGCTATATAAAATCTTTGTTAAGATTGTAAATCAATCTGTTTCATTGTGATAGAGTAGTCAAAATAGTATAATTATTACATATTGATGAGCGTTATGTTAAAAGAAGGAGAGAATGATGAGAATTGGATTTTTAACAAATGTATATCCGTTGGATAAGCAAAGTCAAATTTCATCCTTCTATCAATGGTTAAAAGAGAAAAAACAAGATGTAGTCTTAATTGCTTGTTATAGTGAAGCTTATAACTATGATAAGTATCATAAAGTTCTATCAATACCATTTCAAAATTTAAATGATGTGATGGAGTTAAAAGAATTTCGTTTTGATCTTCTTCAAGCAACGTTTGATGATCCGCTCATTGATCTTTGTAATACACATTTAAAACTTCCTGTATTCGCAAAAGACGTGATGCGGAATCAGTTTGAAAATATATTTGATCAATATCAAGATGCTTTAGAATCGTATTACATTCGTAGTGTAGACCTACAGAAAAAATACGCAAAGTTAGTAATACAAATCAATCCAAATCTAACAAAAGAGATTCAAGTAACATTGGATGATTATGTCCAGTATGGGTTAAGAAAAGGTATTACAATTACCAAAAAGCAGTTACAAAGTTTCGAGGAACATATTGATTCTGAGCTGCTGTATCAAAGATGTTTACGCAAACTATCCTTAAAAGATAGAACAATCTATGAGATGCGAAAGTGGTTAAAAGAAACAGAACTTGCGGATGATTTAGAAGTAAATACTTTGGTAGGTAAGCTTCTTCAAAAAGGATATTTGGATGATGAAAAACTTTGTATCGAACAAATACTAGCATTATCCAATAGTTTATACGGGCCAAAACAAATTATCACCAAGCTAAAACAACGTGGCATAAAAGAAGATTGTATCCTTGCATGCATGGAACAGTTAAAAATAAAGGAATATGAATATGCATTAACGTATGCGATAAAGGCTTTAAAGCAAAGTCAGAAGTCATCAGTCACAAAGACGAAGAATACAATTCGTAATAAACTAATGATGAGAGGTTATTCAAACAGTACAATCGAAAAAGTTGTATCAGAGTTAGATTATTCCTCAAATAAAGAAAATGAAAATGTACTTTTAGAGAAGTTAATTCAAAAAGCGATGAAGCGATATGAAAGAAAATATCGTGGATATGATTTAAAGACACGTATCTATCGTTATTGTTTAACACAAGGATTTCATGGCGAGGATATTAGTGTATTGATGGATAGAATGGAGTGGAGTCATGACGAAGATTAATGAATTTGAAGTAGGTAAGAGATACGTCTTGCCACTATTAATAAAAGATGTAAAGAATGGTACAACAAATAAAGGTGCCCAGTATTTATCTCTTGTTGTACAAGATAGTTCAGGTACAATTGACGGTAAATTTTGGGATGTGAAACAAGAGGATAAAGATATTGTCCAAGTTGGTTTAGTACAAGAAGTAAGTTTTGAAGTATTAGACTATAACCATAATTTACAGATTCGTATCAATCGTATTCAACCTCTAGACCAATCCACAGTGAATATGAGTGACTTCGTAATCTCAAGTACACAAAGTGAAGAGGAACGTAGTCGTAAACTTCACGAGATTCTAGATTCTATTCAAAATGAAGTATATCGCAAGTTAGTAAAAGGAATGTTAATCCATGCGGGAAGAAAGTTTATCGAATATCCTGCTGCGTCACAAATTCACCATAACTACTTAGGTGGTTTAAGTGAACACTCCATTAGTATGGTTGAAGTATGTCAGATGTTATGCCAGCACTATCCACAGTTGGATTATGATTTACTTGTTTCTGGTGCATTAATGCATGATATTGGTAAGACTGCCGAAATGAGTGGAGCGATTGCGACGGAGTATACCTTAGAAGGAAAGCTGGAAGGTCATATTTCTATCGCAAACGGCTGGTTAACAGAAGTAGCAGCTAAAGAACATCTTGAAGACTGTGAAGAGACAATCTTTTTACATCATATGATTCTTTCTCATCATGGTAAGATGGAGTTTGGTTCTCCAGTATTGCCAAAACTACAGGAGGCTGAAGTTTTATATTTAGTGGATAATTTAGATGCAAGATTAAATATGTTAAGTCAGGCTCTCTCATCAATTAAGCCAGGCACATGGACGCCGAAGTTATTTGCTTTAGAGAATCGTCAATTCTATAAACCGAAAGGAAAGGAATAAGCATGGATTTACGTTTAGTAGCAGTTCAAATTGTTCGTAAAGCATTAACTGCAGTAGGCCGTGGTGGTTCTTTACCAGGACGTTTAGCACTGAAGATGGATCCTCACTTTATCGAAAAGTTCCATATGCCAAAACATGTCATTCTTGTAACAGGTACCAATGGTAAGACAACTACATCAAACCTAATCGCAAGATCACTCATGCAAGCAGGTTTGAAGGTAATTAATAATAGTCGTGGTGATAACTTGAATGTAGGTATCGCTTCGTTACTAGCTGCTAACTCAGATACAAGTTTTCATGTTCAGGCAGACGCTGCTGTCATTGAAGTCGATGAGTTAACATTATATCGTCAATTTAAAGCACTACGACCAACAGCACTTGTAGTGAATAACTTCTTCCGCGATCAGTTAGATCGTGCAGGAGAGATGGAAACAATTATTCGCAAGATAGAAGAAGTGACAGCAGACTTTGAAGGTGATCTTATTATGAATGGGGACGATCCTAATGTCGTTCGTATTGCCAATCACGCAAAGAAAGCCAAGGTACATTTCTTCTCTGTTGGTGAAAATGCTGTATCACAAAAGACTACCAACGAAGCTAGTGAAGGCAAGTTTTGTCCAGAATGTGGTTCGCGTTTAGTTTATGACTATTATCAGTATTCCCACATAGGAAGATTTGTATGTCCATCTTGTCAATTTGGCAAGATTTCTCCTTATACCTACGTTTCAGAAATTGATTATCAAAACCAAACTTTTACAGTTGATGGTATAAAGTATCATTCCTTTATGAATACGATTTATGCAATCTATAACTGTGCTGTTGTATTAACAGTGATGCGGTTATTAGATTTAGATTTACAAGCCGCAAATACAGTATTTAAAACCTTCTCAATGAAGGAAGGCCGTAATGAAGTATTCGCGCTAAATAAACCATCTGTATTAAATCTTATGAAGAATCCAACTGGTGCTAATGAAGTGATGAAGTATATCGTTAGCCAAGATGGGGATAAGAATATCGCTATTTTCTTGAATGATAATGACCAAGATGGTAGGGATATTAGTTGGATTTGGGATGCGCATTTTGAGCGTTTGAACAAAGAGAATATTCATACAATTGTTTGCTCAGGTACACGTGCTTATGATATGGCTTTACGCTTAAAATACGAAGGCTTAGAAGATCATATTCAAGTCATTGAAAACTTTGAAGACGCAATCAAGTATCTAGATAAAGCAGATATGGATAGTTATATTCTTTCAACATATACTGCCTTGCATGTTGTACGTAGTATCTTAAAGAAGGAGGCACGATAATCATGGAATTGAAGATTTTGTGGATGTATCATGACCTCATGGATCTTTATGGTGATAAAGGGAATATAGAGACACTACGCTATCGTGCAAGTAAGCGTGGTATAGATGTTATTGTTGATACTTGTACATTACAAGAAGAAAGAAATATCGAAGATTATGATATCTTCTTCTTGGGTGGTGGTGCAGATAAAGAACAGACACTTATATATAAAGATTTACTTGCACGTAAAGAATCTATCCTAAAGGCACAGCAAAGTGGTACAGCATTCTTGTTAATTTGTGGTGGATATCAATTATTTGGTCAATACTATTTAGACCAGGATGGTCAGAAGATTGATGGTTTAGGCATCTATGATTACTATACAGAAAGTAGTGATCGTGATCATCGCTGCATTGGTAATATTGTTGTAGAAACTAATATTCATGATAAAAAAGTTACTGTAGTGGGATTTGAAAACCATGGTGGTCAAACCAAAGCGGTATCCAATCCATTCGGCAAAGTGCTTGTTGGACATGGAAATACATACAATGGTGGATATGAAGGCTATATGGATACACAGACTATCGCAACTTACATGCATGGTCCACTATTACCAAAAAATCCAGCTATTGCGGATGAAGTCATTCTACGAGGTTTAAATCGTAGATATAAAGTGGAACATCTTGAGCCACTACAAGATACTCTTGAAAATGCGGCACATGATGCAATGTTAAAACGATTGAATGTAAAGTAACAAATTTCTTTAAGTTTATAACGAAGTTAATCCTCATTATTATGAGGATTTTTCTTTTTAAAGACTACTTTATTAAAACTGGTTGATATATAATAAATTTACGACAGTGTATATTTTTCTTCATCTATAGTCTAAGCAAGTAATATAATTTTAGAAGGTGATTGAAATGAATTTATCAATTTACGAATATATATTTATTATAATTATTCTGGCTGGTGGAATTAGTTATGCTAAAACAAGGAAGTGGATTTACATTCTTTTTACAGTTTCAGCATCGTTATTCATAAGTGGATATATTCCTGGTGCGTCTACATCGATAACTGATGGAGTGTCTAGTTCTCTAGTCGTTTTGTTAATTGGACTAATTGTATATAAAATACAATTGAATAGAGTTAAGAAATATCAAGAGAGTACTTATTATAAACAAACTCAGGTTGATTATTATGATTTACACCATGGAGATATTGGAAGATATGGTGAATTCCTTGTGTACGATGAACTAAAACCTCTAGAAAAAGAAGGTATTAGATTATTGTTTAATACCTATATTCCAAAGCC
>CALHUY010000009.1 GCA_938039295.1 uncultured Solobacterium sp. | reverse complement strand
ACTGTGAAATAAAATAATGGAGAATACTAACTGAATTGGTTAGTATTCTCTTTTTATATTGTCATTGATTATCAAAATTATGGTATAACTGAACTAAATCATTTATAAAAATTACCTAGGAGTACAAAGTATGAAAAAATTGATTAAACTGATTAGTATTATTGTAGTTGTAATAGGGTTAATCGTATTCATCAGTTTTGTGAATCATAAAATAAAACTAAAAAATGAGAATGCCTTATTTAAGACAAACGGGAAGATTGTTGAAATCAATGGACATCGTCTGAATGTTTATCTATCTGGTAATCCGAATAGTGATTTTACACTAGTGTTTATGTCTGGAGCGGGGACATGTTCACCAACTCTAGATTTTAAAACTTTATATTCACTATTTGAAAAAGACTATCAAATAGCGGTTGTTGAAAAAGATGGTTATGGCTTTAGTGATATCAGCGATACGAGTAGAGACATCGATACAATCTTATTTGAAACTAGAGAATCACTGACTCAAGCAGGGGTAACAAATCATAAATACATTTTATTTCCACATTCTATGTCAGGGATTGAAGCACTCTATTGGGCAAACAAATATCCGGAAGAAATAAAAGGAATTGTTGGATTGGATCCATCTGTACCTGCGGCATATCAAAACACAAAAATAAATACGTTCTTGTTAAGTGCAGCAAAGTTTGGAGCGGATATAGGACTTACTAGATTTCTTCCATATCTAGTGAATTCCTCTTCTGCAATCAAAGATGGAAACTTAACAGAGGAAGAAAAAGAATTATATAGAGTAATCTTCTATCGAAGAACAGCCACAACTTCTATGATAAATGAAGCAAAAACAATTAAAGCAAACGCAAAGAAATTAGAACAAATTGATACGACTAATGTGCCTATGTTATTCTTTATCTCAAATGGAGATGGTACTGGTTATTCAAAAGAAGAGTGGAGAAGCTTTGGTGTTGGTTATTTAGCCAACAAACAGAATGGCGAATATCAGTTTTTGGATTGTTCTCATTATGTTCATAATATTGCATACCAACAGATTTATGATGAGAGTATCAAATTTATAAATCAACTAAAGTAAAAAATGCACATCATTGTGCATTTTTTAATACGTTTAGAATCTTTTCTGTTTCATAGATTGCATCATCAACCTGCTGGCTAGCATTGTTGATTTTGGATTGTACATAGATGTCTGAGACAAAGTTGTCGAGAAGATAGTCTGTAACTTTTGCAAAAGTATCAATCTCAATATCAACTGTAATATAATCTCCTACATCTTGTAATTCACGAGTTAGATTCTCTAAAGCGACTTTTGCATATCTGATTTCTTCTTGCGCTTTTTCAATATGACTATGCTTGATGATAGAGGTAATAAAACCACCAGCAAAGATATCGAATAACCCCCAGTTTCTTGCTTTCTTGAGGAATTTTTTTGCTTGATATAAGTGTTGTAGTGCATCTTCGGCTGCGAAGATGGCTTCTGTAATATCGTTTTCTAATGTATTCATAATTTTAGTTTACTCCTGTTTATTCAAAAGAGAAATATTCTTTACAGTAAATTTTTACGTATCCAATTGGCACAACCTTCTTGGAAGTAGTGGTCTGCGTGGTCAGTCGCAATTTCTTTTAGACATGGCATTGCATTGCCCATCGCAACCTTTACACCCGCAACCTCTAGCATGGATAAATCATTTTCACCATCGCCAATTGCACAGACTTGTTCTGGTAAGATATTCTCTCGTTCCATAATTATCCGAAGACCATTACCTTTATCAATCCCATGTGGTTGAACCTCTAACCAGTTTGGATTGACAAAGAATACGGAGTACTTATCCGTAGGAATCTCTTTGGCAAGTTTTTTGAGCGTACCTGCAGTACCCGAGAAACAAATCTTGATAATATATTTATTTTCGAGGTTTTCAAGATTGAAATCGATATCTGCTTTTTGAATGTGACGATGTTGAATTAAGTCACGTACTTGCATGCATAGACGGAAGAGAGTTAATGCGATGTAGTTCTTTTTTGAACCGGTTGTTAGAAAATCTTTATCTGTCGATGCCATTAAGATAACAGGGTACTTTTCTGCAAGTGGAAGTAGACCATGAATCTCTTCTTTTGTTAATACTGGAAGAGTGATGTGTTCATTCTCTTTTACAAAGTAAATGTCTTGGCCATTGTTGGAAACGATATAGTCATAGATATCATTTGGAAAGCCATTAAGAATACGCTCGTAATGACGGCCAGTACAGATTGCAACACGTGTACCTTGTGCTCTTAGCATACGTAACGTTTCTGTTGCGTATTGTGTTAAGTGTGCAGGACGTGCAAATAATGTTCCATCTAAATCTGTTGCAAAGAGTTTAATGTCTTTTTTTATCATAGATGTATTTTAGTTTGTTCAAAGAAGATTAGCAAGTAATACTGAATATATGTAAAATTCAAAAAATTTGATGATATGCTTATTCAGATTTGCTATGGTATAATGAAGATTGTTATTAGTATGTGAGGAAATGAAAATGAATCAGCCATTATTCTACGGAAACTTATTAGTTACATTAGCATTCGGCGCATTTGCAGGTTTGATGTTTTATCGTTTAGCCAATACAAAGGGAAAGATTAAATATGCAGGAAGACAATGGGATGCGACTAAGATCACTCTCATCGTAATTGTAGGTTTAACGTTAGTTTCTTTGATTGGTAATACGATTACTGTTTTTGATATCTTACGTGTTATCGTTATCATCGTTGCGATTGTTGCGTATTGGTTAGCGAAAGATGGAATTGGAGAAGAGGGTTATGTAACCAATGGTAAATTCCATGCATGGAAGGAACTCAGTGGTTATGATTATAAGGATGATAAGAAGTTCTTCAATCTATATCTAACATCATCTTCAAAGAAAGAAAGCACAAATGTAGAACTTGTAGAGTATGAGTTTGAACAAAAAGCAGATGTACTTGCTTTCATGAAGGAAAAAGTTGGCAATAAATATAAGCGTATGAAGAAGTGATTGTAATTAAACAATCACTTTTTTTGACAAACAAGAAAAGTAGATTATAATATATATAGTCAAAATGACTATAAGGAGAAACCATGGAAGAAAGAAATGAACGTGGTGAAACACTAGAGGAATTCCTTGCTCGGTATGATGAAACACAATATAGAAGGCCGAGTAATACTGTTGATATGATTTTATTAACAGTATTAAAGGGGAAATTAAAGGTGTTATTAGTCAAACGTAAGGATCATCCATTTATTCATGATTGGGCTATGCCTGGTGGTTTTGTGAACTTTGATGAGGATCTGGATGCTGCGATGAAACGAGAATTAGAAGAGGAAACCAATCTTTTTGATTCTACGTACTTTAGACAATTATATACATTTGGAAATGCGGACCGTGACCCACGTACACGTGTGATTACGACAGTTTACTTGTCTATGACACCAGCCGAAAATATTAAGATGACATCTGCTGGTGATGATGCGATGGATACAGGTTGGTTTACCATCCAAAAGATCACTATGACAACAGATGGTCATGAGCGTAAGAGTATACTTATGTTAGATGAAGAAGAAAAAGGAATTCATCTACGCTATGAAATTTATGATACTGCTTGTGATAACTACGTACAGACAAGATCCAAGTTACTAGAAAGTTCTAACGCAAAACTAGCAGCTGATCACATCAAAGCAATTAATATGGCAATTGATGTTGTACGTAATCGTGCAGCTTCTACAGGTATTATGTTTAACCTGTTACCGAAGGAATGTACACTACGTGAAATTCAGGAAGTTTATGAGGCTATCGTCAATCACCCAGTTGATACAGGTAATTTTAGGCGGGATATTAAAAAGATGTTAGTGGCTACAGGTAATACAACGATTGTAAACGGTAGAAAAGTCGCAACCTATAGCTTTAATCCACTACTACCATTTGTAAAGGAGACGTTATAATGAAAGTACTTATTGCAATTGATATTCAAAATGATTTTGTATCAGGCTCTCTTGGCACAAAAGAGGCAGAGGCTGCCCTTGCAAAGATGGTTGAGGAAATCAACTCATCAAAATATGATATGGTCTTTGCGACACAGGATACACATGATACAAATTATCTCAATACTTTGGAAGGAAAATACTTACCGGTTGTACACTGTATTAAATATACAGAGGGTTGGAGATTTCCAAAGAGTATCGAAGAAGCACTTCATAAACGTGGTGCTAAAATATTTGAGAAGGATACCTTTGGATCACTCAATCTAGCAGTAGAATTACAAAAGCTAGCTCCAGAAGAAATTGTACTAATTGGTATCTGTACAGATATTTGTGTTGTAACAAATGCATTACTATTACGTACACATTTGCCAAACACAAAGATTACAGTTTTACCGCAAGCATGTGCTGCGACAACAATAGATAAACAAAAGGAAGCACTCGATGTAATGTCTTCCTGTCAGATTGAAATAGAAAAATGAGGAAATGATATGAACAACATTCAAGTAGAACCATATATCCCAGATGAAGATTATGACAATCCAGCGATGGTCACAGACTTCTATGAATTCTCCATGGCAAACTCACTATTCATGCATGGATACAAAGATACCATCATGGTATTTAACATGTTCTTTAGAGATAATCCAGATGATGGTGGATACGCAATTAGCTGTGGTCAACAGAAGCTATTGCGTTTCTTAAAGAACTATCACTTTACAGACTTTGATATTCAGTGGTTATTAACCAAGGGTATGAGTCCAGAATTCTGTGAATATCTACGTAACTATAAATGGAAGGGTGATGTGTACATGTTGCGTGAGGGTACTGTATGTTATCCTCAGGTACCAATGGTACGTATTGAGTGTGATATGGTAGGTGCAGTCCTAATTGAAACATACTTACTACAGACGATGAACTTCCATTCCTTGATTGCCACTAAGGCAACACGCATTACTGGTCTAAGTAATAAGACGCCAAGAAATGTCATGGAATTTGGAACACGTCGTGCACAGGGTATGTCTGCAGGTAATGATGGTGCCTATGCGGCCATCTTAGGTGGCTGTATCGGTACTGCAAACTGTCTTGCGGAGATGAAGTATGGACCAGATGTAAAGGCTCTTGGAACAGTTGCACATAGTTATATCGAATTCTTCCCAACTGAGATGGATGCCTTCCGTGCTTATGCGGAAACATATCCTGAAAACGTATCATTATTGCTTGATACGTATAGTATCTTCGATTCAGGTCTTCCACATCTTATTCAATTAGATGATGAATTGATTGCGAAGTATCCAAATGATCCAAATAAACGTGTAAAGAGTGCACGTATTGACTCTGGTGACTTAGCACGTGGTTATAAGCGTTTACGTCGTGCTTTAGATGAAGCAGGCAAGCCATATATCAAACTTGTCGCATCTAATTCTTTAGATGAAAAGAAGATGGCAAATATGGAACTCTATGAACATGCAAAGTTTGACTATTATGGAGTAGGAGAAAAACTGATTACAGCTGCGACAGATCCTGTCTTTGGTGGTGTATACAAGTTAGTCGCTGTTAAAGAAAAGGATGGTAGCTATACACCAAAGATGAAGTGTTCTGATTCCTCTAGTAAGGCAATAATTCCAGGCAAACTAATGGCTTGGCGTGTATTTGATGAAGAAGGAAAGGGACAGTGTGATATTATCTCCCTTGATACAGAAGTGATTGAAAATGGTAAACCTGTTGAGATTGTTAACCTTGATCCAGATGCCTTTGAAAGACGTAAGACAATTATTCCAAGTCACGTTGAAAGAATTTTAATTCCACATATGTTAAACGGTGAGATTGTGTTAGATCTACCAGACATTCGTGCAAAGAAGGAATATGTAAAGGAACAACTTCAATACCGTGTTTGGGAATCTGAACTACGTACAGAGATGCCACATAAGCATTATGTAGACTTAACACCTGCTGTAGCTAAACTGAGAGAGGAGTTATATGAGAAACTCCATGGAGGCATCATTTGAGTTATCTGTTATTTGGTGGAGCCTTTAATCCACCGACGAAAGCTCATATCGAACTAGCAGAATATGCTTGTGAAAAAACAGCTGCCACAAAGGTTATCTTCATGCCTAGTAAAATGAGCTATATCGAACATGATCAAGCAAAGAACTTTGCCTTCCCTGATGCAGATCGACTAGCAATGCTAGAAACTATCTGTAAAGCACATCCAAAGCTTATTGTCAGTGACTATGAGTTAAAGGAAGAAAGTCAACCCCGTACCTATCAAACGCTCTGTTATCTAAAAGAGAAAGGGTATGCTTGCAGGTTATTGTTTGGTTCTGATAAGTTACCAGAATTAAAAACCGGTTGGAAACATGTAGAAGAGATTGCTAAGGAATTTGGCATTGTATGTATGGCAAGATATGACGATGATTGCGAGCAGATGATAGCGGATGATCCATATCTCTCTAGTCTTTCAGAATACATTGAAATTGTACATACACCAAAGGAATATCATCATATTTCCTCTTCCGAAGTACGTAAGCAATTTCTCATCGCAAAAGATGCGATACAAATACTACAGGATACATTACCAAAAGAATTACATGGTCTAAGTAGTTACCTTTTCAGCGAGGATAATCATGAAAAATAGAATGATAAAAGTTGGTACAGTCGTACCAAGGATGAAAGTAGCAAATGTCACATATAACGTTGCACAAATCATCCAAACAATGAATGAAAATGTGGATGCAGGATTCCTAGTATATCCAGAATTATGTTTGACTGGATATACTTGTGGCGATCTTTTTGGACAGTTTACACTGTTAGATGCAGTAGAGGATGGATTATTCAAGATTGCTAATGCGTCAAATAAACTAGAGGGACTAACGGTTGTGGTTGGTGCACCGTTGCGTTTTGAAAATCACTTATATAACTGTGCAGTATATATCTCAGAAGGTGTCATTGTAGGGATTGTGCCTAAGATTAATCTTCCGACATACAGTGAGTTCTATGAAAGTAGATGGTTTACAAGCGGTAAGAATATCGTTAGCCAAATGATTCAATTAGGTGATGAGTTTATCCCATTTGGCAGAAACGTACTAGCATGTGATAGCCGTAGTGGGGCTATCGTTGGTTTAGATATCTGTGAGGATTTATGGGTACCTGATAAACCAAGCACGCATGCATGTCTTGCGGGTGCCAATATCATCGCAAATCTATCTGCGTCGGATGAAATCATTGGTAAGCAGGACTATCGTCGTACAATGGTATTACAACAGAGTGCTAGTTGTTATTGTGCTTATTTATATGTATCTAGTGCAACAGATGAAAGCAGTACAGACCTTGTCTTCTCTGGTCATAGTATGATTGCTTGCAATGGGCGTCTGTTAACAGATTCCATCTTCCCAGAAGATACAAAGGTTGAAACTGTTGTGATTGATTTAGAGTCTATTGAAAAGAATCGTCGTCACCAGACAACATTTGATTTAGAAGAAAATCATGATGACTATGTATATGTAGATGTTTCTATCAAACCAATTTGCAATCAAGATGAAATTACAGTAGATGAACTAGTGGATGCATTACGCAAAGAAGACTATGTTGTGAATCGTAATCCATTTGTGCCAGTTGATGATGAAGAGCGTGGGCGTCGTTGTATGAAGATTTTAGAGATTCAAGCAAATGGTCTAGCTACACGTGTTCGTTCCACAGGAATTAAGAATCTTGTAATTGGTATCTCAGGTGGTTTGGATAGTACACTTGCATTACTTGTATGTCATCAAGCAAGAAAGCTAGTACCTGATATTCATATCATCTGCTATACCTTACCAAGCCATGGTAATACAACTTCATATACATATAACAATGCCTTAGATTTAATGCGTGCATTAGATGTAGAGATGCATGAAGTTGCGATTGAAGAGGGTGTACAAGCACATCTCAAACAGATTGGTCATCCTGGTAGTTATCAAGGTGAAGGTGATACAACTTACGAAAATGCACAAGCCCGTATGCGTACTTACATCTTAATGGATGCCGCAAACATGGCAAATGGACTTGTGGTTGGAACAGGTGATCTTTCTGAACTAGCACTAGGATGGTGTACATATAATGGTGATCACATGTCCATGTATGCAGTAAACGCATCTGTGCCAAAGACACTTGTCCAGTACATTTGTAGAACTTATGCATATATTTGCAATCAAGAAAATCTCAAACAAGTACTCTTAAAAATCTGTGATACACCAATTTCACCAGAACTAACACCACATGATGAAAACGGTAAGATTGCTCAGAAGACTGAAGATAAGATTGGTAAATACGATCTAAATGACTTCTTCTTATACTATGTATTACGCTATGGCTATTCACCAGAAAAGATGATGGTTCTAGCATTAACAGCGTATCCAGAGTTAGAGAAAGAAAATGTACGTGAGGCAATGTTACGATTCTTCAAGCGTTTTTTCAGCCAGCAATTCAAGCGTAGTTGCTTACCAGATGGACCAAAAGTTGGCTCTGTTACACTATCTCCAAGAGGAGATTGGCGTATGCCATCAGATGCCAGTGCTGAGCTTTGGTTAGAACAAGTTAAGAAAGCCTAAGTCACTTCCAAATGGGAGTGACTTTTTTTCATACGAGAATATACAAGAAAGATGAAAGCATATTTCCACATTTCTGTAGAAGGATTACCTATAATGAAATTACCAAGAAGAAGATTACAAGAAGGGAGGAATTCAATCTTCTTACACTTTGTTCATACAATCATTGGAGGAATAATAAAATGAAAAAATGTATTTCAAGGCTATTTAGCGCATCAATAGCTATTTTAGTAGCCTCATCCAGTATCATTTCAGCGTATGCATGTACCGGTGTTATTATCGGTGGTGATTTAACAGAAGATGGTAGTACAATT
The DNA here is from genome assembly GCA_938039295.1 of uncultured Solobacterium sp. Taxonomy (GTDB): domain Bacteria; phylum Bacillota_I; class Bacilli_A; order Erysipelotrichales; family Erysipelotrichaceae; genus Bulleidia. Next base: position 15,049 of record CALHUY010000009.1, on the reverse strand, counting down.
TTTGGACGTACTGAAGACTTAGAAGTGAATCATAATAAGGTATATAAAGTCCATCAAGCAGGAGAACATAAGGCTGGTGAAACTATCAAAGACGTTTCTGTAGATCCAGACAATGGCTACTCCTTTACATTTACACATGATTCTTATCGCTATACATCCGTTAGTGATACAACACCAGAATATGGTAATTTTGATGAAACAGGATTTAATGAAAAGGGCTTAATTGCGGATATGACAGTTTCCGCAAGTGCAAATGATGATGTATTAGGTGTAGATCCTTACCTGGATGGCACAGATAAAACAAAGCCAATTGGCATTACAGAAGCGATTATTACAACTGCAGTATTAGGTAGTTGTGACAATGCAAGACAGGCAGTTGAATTTATTGCACAAGAAGTCGCAACAAAGGGTGCTGCCGAAGGTAATGGTCTTGTGGTAGCAGACCATAATGAACTTTGGTATATGGAAATCTATACTGGTCACCAATTTGTGGCAATGCGTTATCCACGTGATAAATATTCCGTATTCCCTAACTCATTCTGGTTAAATGAATGTAGATTAACCGTAGGGGAAGAAAAGGAAAACTATAACATTTCAGAAGATGGAAATTATATCTATTCCAAGGATATCTTCAAAGTCGCAACGGATGCTAAGACTTTCAAGGGAGATGAGTTAACACGTACGATTGATTTATATTCTTCTTATGCATTACCAGAACTATCTGAAAGTACTGAATCACGTGTATGTTCTGGTATTAAACAATTTAATCCGGATGCGAAGTTTGAAGGTGATGTATATCCATTCTTACAGACAACAACAAAGAAGATTACATTAGCAGATGCAATGGCATTTACACGTAATCGTTTGGAAACGATTAACCAAGTAGCAGATGATTTAGGTCGTGGAAACCTATATCCAATTGGTAACCGTAATACGATGGAAGCACATATTTATCATGTGCCTTCAACAGCAACAGAAGAAAACCCAGGAACAATGTGGTTAGCATTAGGCTCCCCATTAACTTCACCATTTGTGCCATATTATCCAAACCAGAATTCTGGTATTGCACAAGCACAAAATGAAAATAATGAATTTAATGAAGATTCCGTATATTGGTTAGCAATGGATACATTATTCATGATTGAATACAATCGTGATGAATTCCAACCAATCGCTACTAAGAAGATTGAAGCACTCGAAAGTGAAGAACTAAAGAATGCTGTAACGACAATGTTATCGGCTGATGAAGCTACTACAAGAAACCATGAGGATGCGACAAAGGCATATGAGACAATGAAGGAAATCCATGCGGAAATCCTTGAGAAGTTCCAAAAATATATCAAAGAAAACGACTATACAATCAAGTTCTTTGGTAAGCGTGCACGAGCAGTCTTTACAGGATCAGAAGTTTTAGTACCTAAAGATAGTGCAGAAATTGGTATGAAGTTAAGCGTGGCACCTGCTGAAGATATGATGTCTGGTGAACTTAATATTGTAGATCACTATGGAAATCCAGTTGAGGAAGTAAAACAAGACTTAACATATTCCATTCCTACAACAGCATTCAATGGTAAGCCTACATTTACAGATGGCACAAATGAAATTACTGCTGAAGTAAAGGATGATAAGTATGTATTTACAACAAAGGCAACACACATTGCATATACAGTATCTGAAAGTACAGAAGCAACTTCAACACCAGAAACAACAAAGCCTAAGACGACACCACAGTCCATTGTATTACTAGTTGGAGCAGTTATCGTAGTAGCGCTTGCGGCACAAGTTATCAGAAAGAAATTACGCTAATCTTAAAAAGTCAGACTAAATGGTCTGACTTTTTTCATTGGAATGATATAATCAATCCATGAAAACTTTAATTTGGGACTTTAACGGTACAATTTTAGATGATTTACAATTGTGCCTATCGATTGAAAATGAAATGTTAAAAAAGAGGGGGATGGAGAAGTATCCTGTCACAAAACAGGACTACCTTAATACATTCTCGTTTCCTGTAATCAATTATTATTACCATATTGGTTATACCTTTGATACGGAAAGTTATGAGGAAGTATCTCTTGAATTCAATCAAGAATATGATCGTCGCTTTGATGAGTGCTCTTTGATGGATGATTTTATTTCTACAGTAGAAAAGGCAATTAAACTTGGATATCGTAATGTCATTCTATCCGCATCTCGTCACGATAAACTTGTGGAGCAGTGCAAGCTATTAGGAATTGATCAATACTTTGATGAAATTCTAGGGATTGATAATATGCTTGCGGCTTCAAAAGTTGAGATGGCAAAGATTTGGATGGAAAAGAGTGATGTAGAACCATCTGAATGTAAGTATATTGGTGATACTGTTCATGATAAAGAAGTTGCAGAAGCACTTGGTATTCATGATTGTGTACTAATCGCAAATGGTCATCAATCCTATGAAGTTTTACGTAAAGTAACTGATAACGTTGTATATACATTAAAAGAGGTGACATTATGAAGTATTGCCCAGTGAGTAAAAAGTGTGGTGGATGTGCATACATCGATGTCCCATATGAAGAACAATTAAAAATGAAACGCGAAGAGATGCGTAAGATTTTCCGTACCAAAGCAGTAGAACCAGTTCTTGGCATGAAAGATCCGTATCACTATCGTCACAAAATATATGCAAGTTTTGCAAGAGATCGAAAGACAAATAAAATCTATGCAGGCATGTATGAAGAAAATAGTCATCGTAAAGTACCAAGTGAGATGTGTTTGATTCAACATACACTCGCAAATGAGATTCTAACAACTATCTGTAAGTTAGCAGAATCTATGCGTATTGAAACTTACGATGAAGATAGTGGTAGGGGTACATTACGTCATGCGTATATTCGTATCTCAAAAGCAACCAATGATGTTTTACTTGATGTTGTGATTGGCTCAAAGGGATTACCAAGTTCAAAGAACTTCGTAAACGCACTTGTTAAGAAGTTTCCACAGATTAAAACGATTATTCTGAATTTTAATCGTGCACGTACATCCATGATTCTTGGAAAAGATGAAAGAGTATTATATGGCCCAGGATATATCACTGATCGTATTGGTGGGTTGGAATTCCGTATTTCATCAAAGTCCTTCTATCAAGTCAATCCAGAGCAAACGGAAGTACTATATCGTACAGCACTATCACTAGCCAAGATTAAAGATACAGACGTTGTACTAGATGCATGTTGTGGTATTGGAACAATCTCTTTACTTGCGGCACAATCTGCAAAGCACGTAATTGGTGTTGAAATTAATCCACAAGCTATACGAGATGCTAAAAACAATGCGAAGCACAACAAATTGCTAAATACAGAATTCTATGCGGCTGATGCGGCAGAGTTTATTCAACGTATGGATACAAAACCAGATGTCGTAATTCTAGATCCACCAAGATCTGGAATGACACTACCATTCATGCATAAACTAGCACAGCTTTCTCCAGATAGAGTTGTATATATTTCTTGTAATCCATACACACAAGTTACAGATATCGAACCACTCAAGAAAGCTGGTTATCAGATTAAGAAGATAGTGCCTGTGGATTTGTTTGGCTTTACACCACATGTAGAGAACATCGTTTTACTAACAAAAGAAGAGAAAGCAAAAGTATATAGAAGAAAATGAATAAATTAGTTAGCACTGATACAGTTGATACACAATACAAAAATCCAGATAAACTAAATATCCGTATTCGATTACATCAACTTTATTCTGTAAATAAAGAAGGTTTTAATCATTGGATTGTAAAGCATTATGACATTAAGAAGGGATCTTCAATTTTAGAACTTGGCTGTGGTACAGGTATTACTTGGAAAGAATATACAAATTTGCTTCGTGATTGTAAAGAGGTTTATTTTACAGATTTATTTGAAGGTATGATTCAAGAAGCTAAAACTAATATTGGTGAACATTCAAATATCCATTATGCGGTTGTAAATGCGGAAGAGTTACCGTATGAAGATGAAAGATTCGATATCGTCATAGCAAATATGATGTTATATCATATTCCAAATCTGGATAAGGCTTTAAAAGAAGTTAGAAGAGTACTAAAAAAGAATGGAATATTCTACTGTGCTACGTATGGCGAAAATGGTGTGGAAGCATTCATCAATCAAATGCTAAGTATTCAAAGAGAACGACAACATACATTTACTTTGCAAAATGGCAAAGATATACTTGAAAATTATTTTTCTAGAGTAGAGAAATTGGAGTATGTAGATAAGTTACTCATTAGCAATCGTTCGGATTTAGTCGAATATATCCAATCATTTAAGGAAATGAATGATTGGCAAAATTATTCGGAAGAAGACTTATATGGACTAATTTCTGACTACGAAAAACAAGGAATTATAGAAATTCCAAAAGAGTATGGAATGTTTGTATCTAGAAAGTAAGAAGATGAATGAGGTATCGTTCTTCGCTAGAAGAGCGTATTAGAAAACGTTAGAAGAGAAATATGAAAAAGTTTTATTTTATTTCAGGTTTAGGTAGTACCAAAGAATCAATTCAATACTTTGAAAAGGAAATGAATCAATTTGGTTATGAAGTACAATATATTGATATTCCTGGACAATACACAAATCGAGATGTAAAGATTCAGAGCGAACAAGATTTGATAGAGTGGTTAACAAAAGAAATCCCGGTTGGAACTAATCTGATTGCTTTTTCGATGGGTGCTGATATAGCGATTCGTTATCATTCTTACTTACAAGCAAGAAGACTAATTATCTTAGATGGTGGAATCATTGATTATGATTTAATGAATATAACTATGGAAGATGATATTGCCATGATGAAATCCTATATTGAAGAAAATCAGTTAGATATGAATAGTGAAACAATATCTAAACTAATAAGTTTACTTCGGAAACAATATATGGATATCTTTCATGTTGATTTGGATACTGAAACATTATTACTGTTATCAGATCACCCTGACTTCGTATATGAATACAAGAAGAATAAAATTAATGTCAACCATGACAATATGAATCATATTGATATTCAATTCATGAAAGATACAAGTCATGAAATATATGTTGAAAAGCCAAGAGAAATAGCCGAAACTATCTTTGATTGGCTGCAAAGAATGAATCATTAATTTGCTTCCGGATACTATCAGAATTCAAATATATATACCTTTATTCAAGTAAAGATAGAATAAAGGTTTTTAAGTTTTGAGCATTTTAATAAAGAATTTAAAGTAGGAGGTCTATAATCGGTAGTAGAGAGGAATCTAATTATGAATAAGAAAGTACAAAATATTATTATTGGTTTTGGTAAGGCTGGTAAAACACTAGCAAATTACTTAGGTAATAAAGGTGAAAAAACAATATTAGTAGAGAAGTCAGCTAATATGTATGGAGGTACATGTATCAATGTAGGATGTATTCCTTCTAAGTTTTTAGCAACTGCAGCTGATCGTAGAGGCTACAGCCAAGTAAATAATGAAGAATACTATAAGAATGCAGTTGTTAATAAGAAAGCATTAATTGCAAAACTCAATAAGGCAAACTATGACAAAGTAGCGATGAATAGTAATGTTGAAGTCATTGATGGACTCGCTTCATTCAAGGACGAACATACAGTAAATATCCAGACGGCAAATGGAGTAGAGGAAGTATCTGCAGATCGTATCTTTATCAATACAGGTGCTAAGCCATTTATTCCTTCTGTAGAAGGCTTAGAAGTGGGTAAGAGAATTCATACGAGTGAAACACTTATGAATCTAGAGGATTTCCCTAAGACATTAACAATTTTAGGTAGTGGTTTTATTGGTCTTGAATTTGCGGCTACATATGCGAAGTTTGGAACAAAGGTTACAGTTATCGATAAAGCAGAAAAACTACTTGCTAGAGAAGATGATGATGTAGCAACTGCTGTACTTGAATCCTATAAGTCACTAGGTGTTGAATTTATCTTCGGCGCAGATACAAAGCATGTTGAACAAGATGAAAATACAGTCACTCTATCTTATGAAGTAAATGGAGACGCTGGTAAGATTACTTCAGATGTATTACTTGTTGCGACAGGTAGAACTCCAAATACAAAAGAACTGAATTTAGAAAATGCAGGTATTGAAGTTTCAGAACGTGGATTTGTGAATGTAAATGAACACCTACAAACAAATAAACCACATATCTTTGCGATGGGTGATGTAAATGGCGGATTACAGTTTACTTATATCTCTTTAGATGACTATCGTATTGTAAAGAGTTATTTAGATGGTAATGGTGTTTATACTAGAAATGATAGACAGCCAATTGCATTCTCTGCATTCTTACATCCAACTTATTCCAGAGTTGGTTTAAGCGAGAAGGAAGCTCGTCAGGCTGGATACAATATTAAAGTAGCAACACTACCAGTGACTGCAATTCCAAAGGCTAAGATTCTTGGCAATCAAACAGGTATTTATAAGGCGGTTGTAGACGCAGATACTAATCAGATTTTAGGTACTGTATTATTTGGTGAAGAGTCACATGAAGTAATCAATATCGTTGTAACTGCAATGATTGCAAAGCAACCATATACAGCACTTGCAAATCAGATCTTCACACATCCAACAATGGCAGAAGCATTAAATGATTTGTTTGGTTTAATTAAGTAGTTTCATTATTGAATATGTATTTTAACTATAGCTAATGTGAGTTGGCTATAGTTTTTTTTATATTCATGTCAATTATATTTGACATGAATATAAACATATGATACTTTATGTATATCAAATATATTTGACATTAATAGAGGTGAGTATGAATCGTGTAAAAGAATTTCGAGTCAAACTAAATATGTCTCAATTACAGTTATCTAGAGAGATAGATGTATCAAGGCAAGCAATCAATATGATTGAAAATGATAAATATAATCCAAGTTTAGAACTATGTATTAAACTTGCAAAAGCGTTACACACAGATTTAAATTCCTTATTTTGGAATACTACAACAGGAGAACAAGAATGAAAAAGAATTTACAATTAGAATTTATTAAATATTTTTATGGCATCACAACAGAATTAGATGAGTATGTAAAACAAGAATTGTCTAACTTTGGAAACAATATGTACATGTTATTTAGTTTTAGTATGGTTGGTGGTTGGATTTTATCTATTTGCTTTAATCAAGATTGTCTAACACCGATTCTATTGATCAGTTTTATTTATTCTCAGATTAAACAAGAAGCTCTTATCATGAAACTAGGTTTAAATAAGATGGAGGTTACTGCTAATGAGGTTAACTCAGCAAAGAAAAGGTTATTGAGAAGAATATTCTTACATGTCTTCATTTCTGGTATCATTGCGGCGATGGTGTTCCATGGATTAATTCGTGGTGGATATATTATTTTTAAGGGTTTTGATCCTTCGAGTAGCTTTATGGTACCAGGTATAATAGGTGCATTTGTTGCAATTGTCCTCACTGCATACATAATTTACTATAGTAATTTAAAAAATATTATTGTGGTAGAGGAATAATACATTACTGATACATGCATGTATGTATATCTTTGTTTTGAAGGATGTACTGCATTTTGATAGAATGACAACAACGGGAGGATAGCATATGTTTTATATATCAGTCATATTACTAGCTGCTCTGATAGCGGTTCAGATAGCAAAGAAGTCTGGGATTCCTTCCTTGATGTTGTTCTTGTCTTTGGGTATCATAAGTAGTCTTATTGGATATAAGTTTGAAGATTATCAGTTTGCAGAAAACTTCTCCAAAATAGCACTACTAATCATTATCTTTTATGGTGGGTTTGGTACAAACTGGAAAGCTGGAAGAACTGTTGTAATCGAATCATTAATTCTATCCACATTAGGAGTAATCTTTACGTCATTACTGACGGGAACATTGATTCACTTTATTCTTCGTTTTGACTGGATAGAGAGTTTCTTAATAGGTTCTATCATTGGTTCTACGGATTATGCGTCTGTATCAAATATCCTCTCTTCGAAGAATTTGAATTTAAAATACAATACAGCATCTCTTTTAGAACTTGAAAGTGGATCAAACGACCCAATGGCGTTTACACTCACTTGTATCTTCTTAGCGTTAATCAAAGGTGAACAGATTTCTATTGGCACAATATTATTCTTCCAGATATTCTGGGGTATTCTCATTGGTGTAATTGTTGCCTATGTTGTTCGTAAATTCATGGAGTATACTGACCTTCAAAAAAGTGGATTTATTACTGTTTTTATCATTGCGGTTGTACTATTGGCTTTCTCAATTAGTGAACTCTTAAATGGTAATGGATACTTAACGGTATATATTCTTGGTTTGATTTTAGGGAATCAAGTATTTATTGCAAAGAAAGAGGTAACGTTCTTCTTTGATGGTGTATCTAACATCATGAATATCCTATTGTTCTTTATCTTAGGATTATTAGCTACACCTGCACATATCTTAGTAAATTTATTCTTTGCGATTGTCATTGCAGTTGTACTTATCTTTGTTGTTAGACCTCTTGTAGTATTTGGTTTAATGTTTCCATTTGATTTGAAACTAAATCAAAAGTGGCTAGTATCTTGGGGAGGACTTCGCGGGGCAGCTGCGATTGCCTTTGCAATTATGGTGGTAAACCAGTATCAATCAAGTTCTGTAGATATCTTCCATATTGTCTTTGGAGTCTGTTTAATTTCATCACTTATACAAGGTTCCTCAATGAAATGGGTAACTGAAAAACTACAAATGATTGATCCTCGTAATGAAGTATTAAGAACATTTAATTATTATGTAGGAAAAGGAAATATTACATTTGTAAAGTCGGTGGTTGATGAAGGCGGTATTCTTGCAAATCGTCAGATTAAAGATATATCTTTAGATAAACATTTAATTATTGCGAAGGTAATACGTGATGAGAAAACAATGGTTCCTAATGGAAGTCTTGTATTAAAGCCAAACGATATTATTGTTTGGAGTGGAGAAGAATATTTTGATCCAAATGGGCAAGATCTCATAGAATTTACGGTAACAGAACATCATGCATGGAATCATAAATATATTCGTGATTTGAATCTGCCAGATAATAAATTGATTATTTCAATTAATCGAAATGATGAAATTATACCTGCAACAGGTAGTACACTGATTCAAACTGATGATCGTGTATTATTATTTAAAGGAAAGAGTACAAAATAATAAAATGACTCGTATTTATCTTTAAACTGGAGATATGCGAGTCATTTATGGTTATGTTAAATATGATATTTTTCAATATGAATTCTATGAAAATGAGATGAGTTATTGAAACAAATCAATAGACCGATGGTTATGTTTATGGGATAGTCATTACGTAGGTAATATAGAAATTTATTTATTATCTTAACCTTAAGGAATTGGTCAGTCCAAAAATATTAAATTTTTATGACTGATGAATCTAAAATATGGAGAATAGTATGAAATTGAAATTAGAAAATATTAAATCCGAAAAAGCACAAGAGTTAGCAAATTTAATCCGTTCATATAATCGAATTAATAGAGAACCGTCAAAGAGTGAATCCCTTAACATTTATATAGAAGATGATTGTGGTAATTTAATTGCTGGAATGGTAGCTGAGACTTTTGGGTATTGGCTTGAGATTGAATATTTGTACGTAAGAGATGATGTTAGAAGACAAGGTCTAGGTTCAAGAATTCTAAAAATGGCAGAACTTGAATCATTAAATAGAGGGTGTAAGTATTCTTTTGTTAATACATTTCATTTTCAAGCACCAGAATTTTATGGAAAGCATGGTTATAAAGAGGTGTTTGCATTAAAAGAATATCCATATACAGGTAAGCGATACTACTATACAAAAGAGTTGTAATTTGATAAGTAGATTAGAAATTGGAACCGTGTACTGTAAGTACTAGGTATAATCATAAAAACAAAATGAAAAGATCTACTATTACCAGTAGATCGCTATTAAAATAAATCATTATTAACTTACTAACTACTATATGTTAAAAACTATATATTAGTTAGAATTTATTCTACTAACTTGGCTTGTTTAGAAATACAACTTATAATCTTGAACGTATTATTCCAATTACGAGCAAGTGTAGGGGATAGAATAGGTAGAAAAACCATTTGTTGAAAGTGGATTTGTTACCTGGCTTTCCATTATACAAATAGGTGATTGGAATGAAAAGTATCACACCAATTTGCCAAACTTGAAAATACCATGGAAGACCTTGTTGCATGCATACATATGCAGAATAACCTAGACTTAGAAAACTTATGCATGCATGACACAATGCTTGTAAATCTTTATTTTCTTTATTTATATAGAAAGATAAAGTAAATAATGGTCCGAAGATAAACCAATCTGTGAAGGTTGCTATATATAAAATGCTGATTACGATTGGTATCGATAGAATTCCTAAGCACTTATGGTGTTCTACAACTTCTAGAAGTAAGAAAGAGCAAGCTAATGTAAATAACATATTCCCGGTTGGAAACCATATACTGCCACTCATGTAGTAGGAGTATGGGATTTGTGAAATAACCGCAAAAATGATAAGTCGCAAGAAATACTTTTTACGATCTGAAGTATGTATAAAACCTTGTGCTAATGCAAAGCACATTGCTGGCGCTGCAATACGACCGATTAGTTTTAGAATAATATAACCAATGGCATCTGGTGCAAATAATACAGATGCCATATGGTCAAGAATCATTGATAGTACTGCTAAATATTTGATCTTATGAATGTTCATTTTGTGTTTTTCTTCTGATATACATTGTGAACAATATACTTACAAAAGATGTACCCAAGATGAGTGACCATGCAAGAGCATTGAATGAATCACTTGTCTTAACACTTTCTCCACGTTTATTTGGAGTAACTGTAGTATCTGTAGGGTTGGCAGGATCTTCTTGAGAAGGTGTAACTAGTTTGGTATTTGTGATAGTTGTTGTTAAACCATCTGCAGAAACGACAGTCGTTGATTGATAGCCTTCAGGGATATTCACTTCTACAACTGACCATGTATAACTATCATCAAGCTGTTGCCAAGTGTATGTCCAAGCATTGGCATCATTTAGTTCTACTGGTGCACCATAAGGAGTACCATCTTGCAATAATTGAACTTCAACAGAAGATTCAGAACCATTTTCCCATAGTTTATTGACAGTGTGATTTACATAGTGAATCGTTGTATTATTAAACTTAAATTTTAGAAAAGTATTATAGTCTTCAGTAAAAGTTCCATCAGGATTTTGAATTAGTCTTTGTCCTATATCGCCATATAGTTCTCCATCAACTTCATAGTATTGGATTTTTTTACGTCCACCAAATGGATCAGGAATAATAGTATAATATACATTAATGTTGTATACTTTTGAGTCGAATTTCATATTCGGTACATTTGTTTGAACTTCTTCTAGAGTAAATGTTACATATGATTGCGCTGGATCTAGTTGGTGATTATTCAAGTAGGTATTGACCTCGTCTATCAGAAAGAATTCACCATAAAAATATGTAGGGTTACCATCACTGTCAGGGTTGGCAGGGGTGTTATTTTTGATTGTTGGACCGACAGGATTACCTTCTGGATCTTTTAATACAAATTCAAATTTATCTTTATATTCCTCTCCAGCAGGTTGACCGTCTACATCTTTGTCGATTGGGTTAGTAGGCATGTAACTAGCAGATACGTTTGTGAGTGCTAGTAGGCTGATTGATATAATAGATATAATTACTGCTATAACTTTTCTCATGTTCATATTTTGTCTTACCTTTCCCTTATTTGAAACGGTGATAATATAGCATATCAACATTAAGGTGTATATATATAAAATTAGAAAAACGTAAAAAATAAGCAAAAAAAGTAATACCATGAAAATTACTGAAGATTTTTGTGAAACATAATTATTATTGTTTGTCTAAAAGTATGTATCAGATACTTTATATAATTTTAACTATTGCAAATTAACTTTCTGTAAATAGAAATAATATTTTCAAGAATAAACAATTTTACTAAATAAAAAACATAAATGAATTATATTTTACAAATTATCCATGTTATAGTATAAGCGCTTCAAAGCACTCTTTTGATAGTATTTTGATAAATTGGAGGGAGTAAGACTATGGGTAATACTGGTATTTTTGGAAATATCAACCAAACAAAAAAGTGTAGTAAAGCAAAGAAACTAACGTTTAAACTCATGTCAGTGCTATTAGGCTGTACATTGTTTTTAAGTCCGATTAAAGTTTCTGCGCAAGGAATTCAAACAAGATCCATGGAAAACCAAGTTAACTATACGTTAGCTGGTGAAACGGATGGTGTATTGGATTATGCAAGAACAGAATTTGCAAAAGAAGATAGTAATGGAATTTACCTAACTGTTACGAAGTGGGCAAAACTTCCGGGTAGCTGGGGTGGAACAGATAAAGGTCCATATAATGGAAGATTTTTACTAAATTTCTTTAATGATGAATTCTATACACAAATTGAATCAATTACAGTCAATGGTGTGCAGTTTGAAAAAGAAGCAGATGGTGCACTATGGAAGGTTCCAATTAATAATAAAACTTTTCAATCAGGTTTAATTGGTGTCATCACGAATACTGATGTAGTAATTAAGTTAAAGAATGGTGCTACTTTAGATAGTTTAGGATTGGCATCTAAGAAGATTGATTTTACTACAGTATGGGTTCGATCTGATGGAATGGCCGATAAGGCTGGCTATGATAATGGATTTATTCTAAAGAATAATCCAAATGTACCAGAACTTCCTTCAAACCCTTCAAATGGCAATGAGAACTACTTAGGAACAGGGCTAAATGGACTTGGAACTGATGGTACTCAGTCTAAGGATGGTAATTTCTCTGGTGGACATACGGGTAAGATGGTATCTTATGATGCACAAACAAAGACGATTAAATCTACTGTATCTTTTAAACCTGACCAAAACTTCTTACAGGCAAATAGTGGTTGGGTACTTTATATCAATGAAGTAATCCCACAGGAATTATTACAGTATATTGATACAGATAATGTAAAACTTGGTGTATCTACTCCAACTGGGGAATTTAAAAAATCTCCAATCAAACTTGTAGTTGATCCTAATGGTAATGGTGTTATCTCTACTAAGGATACTCCAGAACTAAGTATTGTAGGTGGTGATTGGAATAAGGTTACTCAAGTAAGAAATAAACTAGACTCACAGGTATTCTATGGTGCATTAGGTCAAAGAAGATCTTACACAATTGAATATAAGTTAAAGAGTAATGTAACAAATCAACAGTTTGCGGAAGCTTTAAATAACTATATTAATACAAATGGCCAACAATTAAATTTTGAATCTTGGTTAACTGCTGACTTCGTTGATTCTACAAATTTGTTTAAAGGAATAAGAAAACCAGATGATGGTAAACCAAATAAGATTATCCAGTATACATATTCAACTGCATTCTTACAAGTAGTAGATACAGATAAGGATGGTTTATATGACTTTGTTGAAGATGAAATTGGTACAGATAAGTTCAATGTAGATACAGATGGTGATGGTGTACCAGATGGACAGGAATATCTCACAGATCATACTGATCCAAAGGATGCCAAATCCTATCTTGTAGTGAAACCAAACGTAACTACAACAAATATCGAAGCAAACAGTCCTCAACAGATCGTTGGTACAGTTCCTAAGACAATTCATCCAAATCCTGCAGATACTAGTACAAATCTAACAGCTACGAATACAGATGCTGGAAACGTAATTGTAAAAGCGTATAAGTATGTTGCGGATGATACAGACTATACAACACAACCTGTAAAGGCACAGACAACTATTCCTTACTCTGATTTGACAGATGGTAACTTCACTGTGAATGTACCATCTGGAACATTCAATGATGGGGATAAGGTTATCCTTGTAGCATATTCTCCAGATGGAAATAATCCAATGGTATCTGATACAAAGGTAAACGTTGGTGCAATTAAGGTTACATTTGATACAAATGGCGGTAAGTGGTCAGATGGAACAGATACAGATAAAGTAGTCAATGCAGTAGGTGGTACAGCAACTCAGCCAGAAGAACCAACAAGAGATGGCTATCAATTCTTAGGTTGGGCTTCTAGTGCAACTGCGACTGCTGCAGAAGCAAATATCTTAACAAATATCACTGATGCAAAAGAAGTATTCGCTGTATGGAAGGATGTTAAGGCACCTGAAATTACAACGATTTCTGATCAGACAGTTGTAGAAGGTAATCCAATTAGCGAGATTACAGTTACTACTGATGATCCAAATGCAACAGTTACAGTAAGCAATCTACCAAATGGTGTTACATATGATCCAACAACAAAGAAGATTACGGGTACACCTGCAATCACTGACTGGACACCAACAGAAGAAACTCGTGAGATTACAGTGACTGTAACAGCTACGGATGATGAGGGTAATACATCCACAAAGACTTTTAAGATTACAGTACAAAGAGATACAGACCGTGACGGTACTCCAGACGTTACAGATACAGATGATGACGGTGATGGATATCCAGATACAGAGGAAGTAGCTAGAGGTACAGATCCTAAGGATTCATCTTCAAAACCTTCTACAACAATCACACCAATCTCTAACCAAACAGTTATAGAGGGTAATCCAATTAGTCCAATTACAGTTACAGTGGATAATCCAAACGCAACAGTTACAGTAAGCAATCTACCAAATGGAGTTACATATAACCCATCCACAAAGACAATTACAGGTACACCTGAAATTTCAGACTGGGGGGCTATGGAAGAACATCGTGAGATTACAGTGACTGTAACAGCGACAGATTCTGCTGGAAATCCAACAACGAGCACTTTCAAGATTACTGTACAAAGAGATACAGATCATGATGGAAATCCTGATATTACTGACTTGGACGATGATGGTGATGGGGTAGCTGATACGGATGAGCAGGCTGCAGGTTCTAATCCAAAAGACCCTAACTCAAGACCGGTAGCAGTCATTACACCTGTACCTCAACCAACAATTTCTAATCCAACACAGACAGTGATTGATGATAATCCAATTACGAATATTGTGA
>CALHUY010000008.1 GCA_938039295.1 uncultured Solobacterium sp. | reverse complement strand
ATCTATGCCTTAAAACCAAAACTTTTAGCTAGTAAGTCTTTTGGCAATCATGAGATTTTCCATTGTTTTGTATTATTGGGAAGTCTTTGTCACTATATCTTTGTATTAAACTATCTGACAATGTTCCATTAAAGTGTATAAATGTGCACACCAATAATCCTCCTGACAGTTACGATAATGCCAGGAGGATTTCTTTATGAAACAGAAAACATTACACACTGCATTACAAGAGTTTGCCTATGAACAATATCATAGTGAGAAAAATAATCTAAGCCCAGAACAGTGGGTTGCCTTGTTGAATGGATATTACTATAACAAGGAAGCAGCGATGCTTGCAGAACAGATAGGTTTAAATGAAGTAGATGTACAGATTTGGTATTGCCGTTTTGCCCTAGCAGTAACTGCATATGCACTCAAGCTTTGTAACAAAGCGAAACAAAAAGCATACTTTCGTCTAACACCACAGAAGCATGTCACAACATCTATTCCAGTATTTCTTGTAAATTGAGTATAATAGAACAAGAATAGGAGAACTTTATGGAAATTCGTTTTGAAGAAAATGGTGCAAAAGCCTATAACGATGAAGGCAAAGAAGTAGGTCTTTGCGAGTATTATGAAAAGGATGGAAAGTGGGTATTAAACCATACGGTTGTTGATCCATCTATGAAGGGACAGGGTATTGCTGGTAAGCTTTTAGATTGTGTATTAGAACATGCAAGAGAAAAGAAGGTAAAGATTGTACCTGAGTGTTCTTATGTAGCACATGTATTTGAAAAGAACCCTGCATTAAAAGAAGAATTTGAATAAAAATAAGGTCCTAATAGGGCCTTATCGCATTTTTGCGGCTAACTTTCTGGCTTCTTTTTCACCAAGCCAAGTTAATGAACCATCTTCTAAACGCTTCATGATAATCGCAACACCATGAGGATCATCTTCCAGATGACCGAGAATTGTAATAAAATCGTCATGTCGTTGAGATGGAATTTCAGCTTCATTGTAAATGACACAATATCCTGGGCCAAGCTGTGGCATTGGCACTTCAACGAGTTCACGCTTACCGTTATATGGATCGTCTAAAGACTCTCGAATGACTTTGTTTGTTTCGTAAAATACCGCATCCATTACGTACTCAGAAGTGTGATCAATATCAACATTTTTCTTCGTATCATCTGTATAATAAGTACGTAGAACTAGGTTGCCGACAACGACCAATGGGTTGTTGGTGCCATATAAGGCAACTGTCGCTACGCGATGATGTAGGTAATCAAATGGGTAAATGAGCTTTTGTTCGTTCATTTTGCCATCTCCTTTATTCAATATAATATCCTTGATAACTATATTTCGCAAGCACCAGCTAAAAGGATTGGAGGAAATTAAATATATGAAAATTCAAATTTTACCACTTGTAACAGGATCACAGAAAGCGACGGGCTTAACTGTTATCATTGATGTCTTTCGTGCATTTAGTTTAGAAGCATATATGTACGCAAGTGGCGCAAAGAAAGTAATCCCTGTTAAGACAGTGGAAGACGCATTAGCGCTGAAGAAAAAGAATCCATCTTATATCCTCGTTGGTGAAAGAAAGGGTATTAAAGTTGAAGGCTTTGACTATGGTAATTCTCCAAGTGAGTTTGTAGGAGTAGACCTTAGTGGAAAGACTTTAATACATACAACGAGTGCTGGTGTTTTAGGACTAGCATCTGCAGTAAACGCAAGCCAGATTGTAACAGGAGCCTTAGTTAATGCGAAGGCAA
The DNA here is from genome assembly GCA_938039295.1 of uncultured Solobacterium sp. Lineage (GTDB taxonomy): Bacteria > Bacillota_I > Bacilli_A > Erysipelotrichales > Erysipelotrichaceae > Bulleidia. The sequence goes on along the minus strand of CALHUY010000008.1, from coordinate 1,507 downwards.
CTGCGAAATATATCCTTGAACAAAATCCAGAGGTTGTATCAATTGTACCGATGGGTTGGGAAGGAAAGATTGAGACGGAAGAGGATGCCTTATGTGCAGACTATCTAAAGGCTCTATTAGAAAATCGTACGCTTGATGACTTACAAGAAAGAGTGGATCTTCTGAAACAACAAGAAGGTGCTAAATTCTTTGACCCAAACAAACCACAATTTCCAGAAGATGACTTCTGGTTATGTACTAAGCTGGATATCATCAACGGTATTAATGTCATTTCTAAGAATGGTAATCAAATTCAAAGTGAGTGGATAAAGTATGAGTAATCAGAAGAAATATTTTTTCTTTGATATTGATGGTACATTAACGGATGACGCAACACATCGCATTGTACCAAGTGCCAAGCTTGCACTACATCAATTAGAAAAGAACGGTCATTTTGTATCTATCGCAACTGGTAGAGCACACTACAAGACAATTTCGTTTACCAATCAGATAGGAATTTATAATATTGTATGTGCAGGTGGTGGATGCATTGAATATCAACATCAAATTATCAAAAATGAGCCACTTCCATTTGAGAAAGTACAGGAATTATTACGACATGCGGATGAAGAGAATATTGGTTGGCTGCTAATGTTAGATGATAGTGATAAAGTATATATGCGTGACTATCGTTTTCTTGAACAAGCAGGATTACGCAAGGAACTTACAACCTACATCTATGAACCTAATTTGGATTATACAAAGATACCAAATATCTTAAAGGTATACTTAGCATTTGATGATACGTATGAAAAGGAAAATCCATGGGTAGATAAGATTGGTCATTTACGGATGGCTAAAACCTATTGTGTATTCCAGCATGATAAGAAAAAAGATGGAATCTTGAATATGATGGAGTATCTACAAGCAGATCCAAGCGATGTTGTTGTGTTTGGTGATGGAAAAAATGATATAGTTATGTTTGATAAAAGATGGACTTCCATCGCAATGGGAAATGCGTATCCTGCATTAAAGGAACGCGCAGACTATGTGACAGATTCAAATGTCAACGATGGAATCTATAAAGCATGTGTCCACTTTGGGTGGATAACGGAGGACAATCAATGAATTTAACAGTACCAAATTTAACCATTGCATGCATGATTGTTTCATGTGTAATCGCATTTGGTTTACCAGTTCTTTTAGCAATGTACTTCCACAAGAAGAAGGGTGAGTATGTCCCAATCATTGTAGGTATCGCTGTGATGTTTGTGTTTGTATTTACACTAGAAACTGCAGTTAACCAAACAATCTTCAATAGTGCAATTGGAGAAACAATTCGTAATAACATTATTTTATATGCAGTATATGGTGGTATCATGGCTGCTGCGTTTGAGGAATGTGGAAGATGGATTGCGTATCGTACGGTATTAAAGAGCCGCATGGATAAAGATTCTAATGCCTTGATGTATGGCGTAGGTCATGGTGGATGTGAAGCAATCATGATTGTTGGATTTATGATGCTAAA
>CALHUY010000007.1 GCA_938039295.1 uncultured Solobacterium sp. | reverse complement strand
CCTGCTTGTATATCACAAAAGCAAAAAACTCCGATTTCTTTATAGCACCGATAAGTAGAAATAATTTTAAAATACCAAAAGTTGTATTTTACTGTTCTTCATGTATTTATTTAAAGATTATGCGAATGCTTCTTACAAATTTACATGTTTTGATTTACAAATATATATTCTCTTCGGTAAAAATGCCGTTTGCGCGTTGCTCGGCAGCTTCTTCTAAAATTTCTTCCCAAACTTTTATAGCTTTCAATTTTATTTCCTCAGGAGTACCTTTCACAAAATGAATTGTTGGCTTCTTAGATCCTCTAAATCCAGCAGGAAAAGTACCGTAATACCCAATTGCAAAATCCAGCTTATCAAACAGTTTATTTTTCATTTTCACTTCCTTATGGAATAATCATATATCATTATAGAATTTTGTGAACAAATATATTCAACTTTCACATTTTTAATATGGGATCTAACTTTTCACGTTAGGATTATATAAAAACCTACCAAAATACTGCCAACAAAATTTAAAACCCTTCATTCGAAGGGTTTTAATGCATAAAGTGCCGCTTAGCAGAATTGAACTGCTCGTTCATCCTTACCATGGATGCGTATTACCACTATACTAAAGCGGCATAGCCTTTATATAATAACAAACTACACCTAAAAATCAATAATCCGTACCGTTTTTCAGTTCGTTATAAACAACCTGTAAAGACAGGCCCATAATGGCATAATAATCTCCATGAATCTCTTTGATGTATCTGCCACCAAATCCTTGTATTGCGTAAGCACCTGCTTTATCTCTTGTTTCTCCTGTATGAATGTAATCCCAGATTTCTTTATCACTCATTTTTGCAAAATATACATCTGTGATACTTGCGTACGTAAAGCACTTCTTTTGACTGATGATGCACAAACTTGTTAGCACTTGGCTCTTATGATTTTGAAGTTTCTTTAACATCTGAAAAGCATCTTCATCATCTTCCGGTTTTCCCATGACTTGGTTATCACATAAAACCAAAGTATCACTACCGATAACAATAGCTTCAGGATGTCGTTCCAATACAGTTTCTGCCTTACGACGGGATAAGTTTTTACTTTCTTCAACAAGGTCTTTCTGCAAGTCGATGGTCTCATCAATATCAGCTGGATCACAAATAAATGGGAATCCTGTTTTCTCTAATAACTCTTTTCTTCGTGGACTTTGTGAAGCTAGTACGATTTCTCTCATAAATATCCTCTTTCTTTTATTATTTTATGAAAAATTAGGAATTAATGAAAGTGCTTACGTGATATAATTATCAAAGGAATAAAAATTGAAAGGGATTAAGAATGAAGAAGCCTACATTAGTTATTTTGGCTGCCGGAATGGGTAGCCGCTATGGTGGAATGAAACAGATTGATGGAGTTGGAAGCCATGGTGAACCGATCATAGAATTTTCTATCTATGACGCAAAAGAAGCAGGATTTGAGGATGTTGTTCTCATCATCCGTCGTGAACATGAACAAGCATTCCACACTGCATTAACAGACCGCGTATCTAAGGGAATGAACGTGAAGTTTGCATATCAGGATATTAACAATGTCCCATCTGATATTACAGTACCTGAAGGACGTGAAAAGCCATGGGGCACAACACATGCATTGCTTGCATGTAAGGGTGTTGTAGATGGACCATTTGCGATTATCAACGCAGATGACTTCTATGGTAAGGACGCATACAAAGTTATTTATAACTTCCTAACAACAGAAGTAAGTGATGACCATTATGCAATGGTTGGTTATGCCGCAAATAACACACTTACAGACCATGGAACAGTGACACGTGGTGTATGCCAACAAGACGAAAACGGTAACCTCACAAGCATTGTCGAAGTACAGAAGATTGCTCGTAAAGATGGCAAAGTCGTTTACGATGACAATGGCACTTGGAAAGAAATGGATCCTAATGCATTAGTATCTATGAACTTCTGGGGATTTACACCTAAGGTATTTGAAGACATGGATGTATACTTTGATGAATTCATTCATGCAAATATAGAATCTAATCCAATGAAGTGTGAATATGTTATCCCTACAACAGTTGGTCAGATGGTAAAAGATGGCAAGTGTACTGTTAAAGTACTTTCCTCTAAGGACCAATGGTTTGGTGTAACTTATCAAGAAGACAAGCCTCTTGTAGTTGAAAAGATTGCTGAAATGAAGGAAGCTGGAATTTATCCAGATATTCTTTGGAAGTAATAAAGCTCCTGTGCTAAAAATGCACAAGAGCTTTTCTTTTTACATGTATTTTCTTAGAAAACGCAGAACATTGCGATATGCAATATCTTTGATTTCTTCATTTGTAAATCCAACACGCTGTAATGCTTTGATGAAATTCTGTGCCTGGGAAGGACCATACATATTATGTTCCTCACCATCGTTATAATACTCACCGAAGTCAAATCCACAAGCAACATGTTTTACTCCAACAAGATCTGCTACGTACTTTGCATGTTTTGCTAGATGTAGTGCATCTTGTTTTTGTTGTTCTGTATGAATAAACGAACAACATGCATTCATGCCAATTAAGCCATCTTTACGTGCAATCGCACGAATCTGTTGATCTGTAAGGTTTCTTTCCACAAAACAACGGCCCTTCGCATTTGAGTGGGTAGCGATTATCGGTTGTGTTGAACAGGAAAGAATATCCCAGAATGTCTTCTCATTAGCATGAGATACATCCACAATCATATGTAATTCATTCATCTTCGCGATTGCTTGCTTACCAAGTTCTGTTAACCCTCTTGTAGGATCACCTGAGTTACCTGTTGCCAGTGCATTTTGATCATTCCAACATAGAGAGCCAATCCGATTACCCTCGTCGTATAACCATTGAATCTTCTCTTCTACATCTTCATGAATGCCACACATTCCTTCAATTGTCATTAAGAATGCTGTACCCTGTTGCTCATCATCTAAATCATCCTTGGTATAGATAACTTTATATCCAGAGGCAGTAATATCATTCTTCACTTTTCTAACAACATCTTGCATCTCTTGCCAGCTCTCCGTTCCTACAAAGAAACTAGCTGCAGAAGTATATGCAATCTGCCCTTGTTTAAAACGAGTGCTCCAATCTTTCTTTAAGATGGATGTTTTACCATCCGTATAGAATGGTTTAATAGCTTCTGCTAAATCCGCATGTAAATCAAAGATTTTCATAGTCTTTCCCCTTATTGATATCGTATAAAATCTTCATTCCCTTATATGCTATATCCGCATCATATGCATTAATCTCATCTGTTTCACTTGCGATAATCTTACCTAAACCACCTGTCGCAACAACCATGCATGATGGATCATTAAGTTCCCTCTTCATTGTTTTAATGATGTATTCTACAGAACCAATGTAGCCATATACAACACCTGCCTGCATACCTTCAATTGTATTTGTACCAAGTATAGACTTTGGCTTTACAATCTCAATTTCTGGTAGCTTAGCCGTCATAGAAGTTAATGCATTCAGACTAATACCTAAACCTGGCTGAATCACAACATAGCGGAAGACACCATTTTGATCAATGTAGTCATATGTTGTTGCAGTACCAAAATCCACAATAATGCATGAACGATGAAACGTATTCCATGCATAGGTTGTATTCACAATACGGTCTGCACCAATTGACCTTGGTGCCTCTGTATCAAGTTTGATATCCATCTGCATCTCATTAGTTACAATCATTGGTTTTTGATGTAAGTATTTAATCACTGCAGAAGTTAAAGAATACATTAGTTTTGGTACAACGGAAGAAATGATAATACCTGTGATATCCGAAGCTTTTAACTGCAATGTATTTAAGAATGTTGTAATGAAGAAACCATACTCATCACTAGTACGTGTCGTTTGTGTCATAAGACGATAACGACCAATAATCTCTTCTCCATCAAGAATTCCCATGGAAATATTTGTATTTCCAACATCAATTGTTAATAACATAATTGTCCTCACTTCTTTAGGCAATGACGCAGTATTTCTTTCGCTGTTTCATCTTTGGATAATAATCCTAAATCTTCTACGCTTGTCGGTGAAATAATTTTGACAATATTTGTATCTACACCAAAACCAGCACCAGGTTCACGTATACTATTTGCGATAATATAATTTGCGTTCTTTTCTTGTAGTTTCTTTGCGGCATTTTCTAAAAGATGTTCTGTTTCCATCGCAAAGCCAATCACTATCTGATCCTCACGCTTCTTCTGTCCGATTGTTAATAGAATGTCCTGTGTACGTTTAAGCACAATCGATAAATCACCATCAGTCTTTTTGATTTTCTGTTCTGCCTTTTCAATTGGTGTATAATCCGCAACCGCTGCAGACATGATTACAACATCAGCTTTTTCAAAATTATCAATAACACTCTTGGCCATATCAGCTGCACTTGTCACATTTACAACATCAACACCATATGGTTTTGTTAGATTTGTCTTACCTGAAATTAGTGTTACCCTAGCACCAGCATTACGTGCTTCCTTCGCTAATGCATAACCCATCTTTCCAGTTGAATGATTTGTTATATACCGTACAGGATCAATCTCTTCTTGCGTAGCACCTGCAGTAATCACAACATGTTTTCCATTTAGATAGCGGTCTGTTTCTATAAGAGACGCAATCGCATCTTCGATTTCTTCTGGTTCAGGTAAACGTCCTGCACCCACATCACCACAAGCAAGATATCCAGCATCACTACACATGATATGCATACCGTATTTTTGACATGTCGCAATATTATCCTGTGTGATTGGATTATTTAACATATTTGTATTCATTGCAGGAACGATTAACTTTGGACATGTCGCCGCTAAGAATGTAGTCGTTAACATATCATCCGCTAAACCATGTGCTATCTTCGCAATGATATTTGCAGTGGCTGGAGCCACGACAAATAAATCAGCCTTCTTAGCCAGTGAGATATGATGCACATCTGGTGTATAGTCCACTGTAAACATATCTGTAATAACCTTTTGATTACTGAGCGTTTGGAATGTTAAAGGAGTTACAAACTTCTCCGCTTCCTTTGTCATAATGACATGAACTTCATTTCCCTGCTTTTTCAGCGAGGAAACTAACTGACAAATTTTATATGCAGCAATCCCTGCTGTTACTCCTACAACGATGCACTTATTTTTCATATACTGTACCTTCTTGTAAATATTATAACACGCAAAATATGCTAATATTAGTGGCAGAGGTATATGAAATATGACGAATCAACATACATTTTTAGTAGTATCTGATATCCATGGTGCTCTTTCAGGCGCAAAAGCAATGGAAGAAGCCTTCTCATATCATCAAGCAGATAAGATTCTCTGCCTAGGAGATGTTCTATATCACGGTCCAAGAAACGACTTACCAAGTGATTATGCCCCAAAAGAAGTCATTTCAATCATGAATGCATTAAAAGATAAAATCATTGCAGTACGTGGTAACTGTGATGCGGAAGTAGACCAGATGGTACTGAACTTTCCAATTACTGCTGACTACAATATCCTTTTCCATGGAGCACATCAAATCTTTATGTCACACGGCCATGTATATGGTCCAAATAATCTACCTACCCTAAGTGTGGGAGATAGTTTCCTTTCAGGTCACACGCATATTCCAACTGCTTATGAAAAAGATGGTATCTTACTTTTAAACCCAGGATCCATCTCTTTACCAAAAGAAAACCATCCAAGAACATATGCCATTATCAACGAAGGTGGATTTACAGTTTACACACTTGATCATAAACAATACATGCATACAGATTGGCTATAAATCATGTATAATAGAGAAAAGAAAGTTGAGGATTAATCATGTCTACACCACATAACAGTGCCGAAAAAGGCCAGTTTGCAAAAACAGTCTTAATGCCAGGTGATCCACTTCGTGCAAAGTTTATCGCTGAAACATTCTTGGAGAATCCAGTATTAGTTAATAACGTACGCGGTGTTCAAGGATACACAGGAACTTGGAAAGGTAAGCCTGTATCCGTTATGGCATCAGGAATGGGAATGCCATCTATCGGCATCTACTCTTACGAGTTATTTTCAGAATATGATGTAGAAAACATTATTCGTATCGGTTCTGCTGGTGCTTATCAACCAGAATTAAAATTATTTGATGTAATTCTAGCAGATGCAGCTTATTCCGAATCTTCATTCGCAAGAGAACAGTGCGGAAATACAAGCGATACAATTAAGCC
>CALHUY010000006.1 GCA_938039295.1 uncultured Solobacterium sp. | reverse complement strand
AGGTACCTCTAATCAAGGAATGTAGTCCCTAAGGTTTAGCCGAATTCAAGGTGTCCATCGTGAGGTGGAATTTGAAGGAAGAACTAGGTAAGCTGCTGGCTCGATGGTAACGAATCTCAATTGAAGCAGGTTGATGGCAGGAAAGATGTATGTCTTACTCTGGGGTCTTATCGGTGCCGAAAAGTTCATAGTTATTAAGTTGATTGTTTAACCATAATTATAGTTTAAATAAGATTCCAATGATTGCGGCTGCGATAATAAATAGTATTGGATGTGTTTTTGGTTTAAAGTGATAAACAGTTAACATGCATGCAAATATGATAATAGGCTTCCATTTAAATAAACTGAAAAGAGATTTTGTTGTTTGGAATGCTGTAACATCAAATAATGCTAGTAAATAGATACCTATGACTGCAGATGTGATTAAACCGACTACTGCAGGTCTTAAGCCCATAAATGCATTTTGTACAATCACAGAATCTTCAAATTTTTGAAGTGCTGTTGCGATCAGAATAATAGATAGAAATGCTGGTGCTGTAACAGATAGAGTCGTAGCGATACCACCGAAGAAACCGTATACGTGATTCCCTACATAGGTTGCCATATTGACACCCATTGGTCCAGGTGTTGATTCACTGATAGCGACCATGGTCGTTAAGTCTGTTAGACTAAACCATCCATACTTTAAGGACATCTCTTGTAAGAAGGGGATTGTTGCAAGTCCACCACCAATGGAGAATAAACCTGTTTTAAAGAATTCCCAGCACAACAATAAAAAATTTGCCATGATAATTACCTCACTGGTATCTTATCACGACAAATTTTGTTGTAAAACTATTCTTCTTCAGAATCATCTACTCGAGTTTTGACACCCCAGATGAAGTAAATCATATGACCTAACCATACAACCCCAAGAATTGCACATGGAATATACAATGCCTTACGAATCATCATAATAAATCCGAATAACATAAATACAGTAACTGTACACATCACGCGAATTTTAGCGGCTTTTGTCATACCTTTACCACTAAGATGACTCTCTAAGTTATCTTTGTATATCTTTGTGTTGATAAACCAGTTGTGCAGTCTTTCAGAACTCTTACTGTAGCTATATGCTGCGAGTAGTAAGAATGGGAAAGATGGTAGTAGTGGAATGAATGCTCCTATAACACCAACTCCAAGGCTGATACTTCCTAGTGCTATCCAAAATATCTTTTTTGAATTCATTTCTGTTTCTCCAGTTTTCTTTTCTCTTTGATGCTTTCAATGAGATGTCGAATCGTTGCGAGTGGATAATACAACAACATTCTTGGTCCGCTAAAGCGCATCACGTTTTTTATCTTTTCTTTCATATCTGGTTTGTAGCAGTGAACACGGCAATTTGCGCAGAATGTTTTTGTCTCCATAAATGGACAATGATTGCTGCGAAAGGTAGCGTAATCAAGCAATTCCTGGCATTCAGGACAAAGACCATCTTTTGTACCGTGTTTCTTTCTACAATAGACTTCAATCATCTTTGTGACGATAGAAATCTCACGTTGACGTTTTTCTTCAATTTTGTTCATGCATGACACCTTCTGATGCACGATAGATGCGGTCAGCAATTGCCATTGTTGATTCACGATGTGATACCAAGATAATGCATTTATCGTGTTTTTGTTGTTTTAAAGATTTAAGAATAATGCCTTCGTTGATACTATCTACGTTACTTGTAGGCTCATCTAATAGGATTAACTTACTTCCACGTAGGAATGCACGGGCTAGACCGATACGTTGTTTTTCACCTGCAGAAAGATTATCTCCAAGTGTTCCAACTTTACTTTGGTAGCCATCCGGTAGTGTCATGATAAAGTCATGAACAGATGCCATGCGACATGCATTTTGAATTTCCTCTATCATAGCTTCTGGTTTAGCGATTCGAAGATTTTCTTCAACAGTGTCATCAAAGAGATATGTTGTTTGGCTTACCATTGTGGCATTTGATAATAAACTATCTGTATTAATTTCATTAATATCAATGCCGTTGTAGAGGATGTCTCCTGTTTCCTTTTGCCAGAATCGAAGTAATAGTTTTAGGAATGTTGATTTACCACAACCAGACTCACCAACAATACCAACAATCTCACCAGTCTTTGCATGCATAGAGATATCTTTCAGTACATGTGTTTGTCCATCGTAAGAGAAGGATAAGTGATTTACTTCTAAGTTTTCGAATGCAAAATCTTTGCCTTCCGTGATTGGTGTTACTGCTGGCTTTTCTGATAATAAATTCAGTACACGATCACCAGATGCGAATGTCTGTGTTAAGTTGCCTGGTAGTGCCGAGATAGCGATAACTGGACCAAAAGATCCAAATACTGCTGTTACACCGATTAACATCTTACCGATTGTTAAACTGTCATTTGCGACTAAGATAATACCTACGATTAATGTAAGGATGATAAAGATAGAAACGCTTAGTTCTGTTTCTGCAGTCGCTTTCGCTGTATCGTGCTTCATCTTCTTTGTTTCAAGAAGAAGTGAATCAGAACGTTTGTTTACTTCATCTTTACGCTGATCTTGTGCATGCATAAGCACGATATCCTTAATACCCTTAATACTATCTAAGAAGTAAGCGTTAAAGGATGAAAATTCTGCACGATAGCGCACACCTGATTCCTTTAATCTACCAGAAGAAATCATTGGCACAATAATACCGATTGTTAGATATCCAAGTAATGCGATCAATGCGAGATACCAGTTTACTGTAAATCCAACAAACAAAGTAACACAGGTTGATACGATAATCGCAATGCAAATTGGAGAAATCGTATGTGCGTAGAATACTTCTAATGTTTCAATATCGGCTGTAATCATTGAGATGATTGCACCTTTTTGTTTACTTTCAAGTTTTGCAGGGCAAAGAATACGCAATGCACGGAAAATCTTGTCACGTAATACAGCGAGTAGCTTAAATGCGATGTAGTGGTTGCTATATTGTTCTAGGTAGCGTAAGAAACCACGTAATACACCAAAGCCGATTGTTAGGGCAATGATTGCACCATATGAGAGAGGGATTGTTTCCCCAAGTGATTTGGCAATGCCAACCGCACCCATAAGAGTTACACCCATCGCAACAATGAAACCTACAGAACCGTTTATTACAGCAAGAATCATGATATATGCTAGTGAACCTAGTAAGGTAATAAGACTTGCCATAATTACAGCGCCACTACGGCGGACATATTTCTCGTTTGTCATGCGACCACCTCCGTATAGCCTTCTTCTAGTTTCTTTTGTGTTGTATATAGTTTTGCATAACCTTCATGCATGTTCATGAGTTCATTGTGTGTACCATGTTCTTTTACTTCGCCATCTTCAATGTAGTAGATGGTATCAGCCACAATGATATTTGCTAAACGATGTGAAATAACAATCACGGATTTCTCTTTAGAGAGTTCTTTAATGTTATTCATGATGATTGCTTCGCTGTCGATATCAATGTTACTTGTGGCTTCATCGAAGATGTAGATATCTTTGTTTGCGACTAGATTGATTGCAAGTGCTAGTCGTTGTTTCTGTCCACCAGAAATGTTTGCGGCGTCTTCTGTAATAACTTTATCGAGGCCGCCGTTATCGATAATAAAATCATAGAGATTTACTTTCTTAAGAGCAGCAAAGATTTCATCTTCTGTTACATTCGCTTTTGCAAGCATAAAGTTTTGACGGATGGTTTCATTAAAGATATAGGTGTTATAACTTACAACTGAAATGTGAGAATAGTATGATTCTCTACTTAATGTCTCCAAAGGTTTATTCCCAACAAGAATAGAACCTTGTTGAGGGTGATATGCACCTAATAGTAAATTTACAACTGTAGACTTACCTGAACCAGATTCACCTACAATTGCGCACATACCAGTTGAACCAAAGTTCATGGATGCATGTTTCAATACATCGCGTGTTCCATCATAAGAGAAGGTGACATCTTTTACTGTAATTTCTGTACTGTCTACTGTTTCATTACCCCATACAGGATCCGGTTGAGCAAGCAAGGATAGAATCTTATTACCTGCACTTGCACCATTCATTGCAATATGGAAGGCAGAACCAAATGCACGTAGTGGTAAGAAGAAGTCTACTGCTACAAGAATTAAGAACAATGCAGAGTAGGCAGATAGATTTCCATTTACAACGGCATGAATTGTTAAGGCAATGCCAAGACCTGCACCTCCATAGGCAACCATGTCCATAATTGTTGTACTAGCCAGCTGCATAACCAATACTTTCATCGTAATCTTACGGAACTCTTCGCTTGTTTCGTTCATCTTGATATTTTGTGCTGCATCAGCTTGGAAAATCTTTAGTTCTTTTAGACCTTGTACACTATCTAAGAAACTATCTCCCATGGATGTATATTTACCCCAGTACTTCGCAAAGATTTTCTTTGCGTAACGAGATACTGCAATAATTGACATTGGAATAAGCGGAACACATGCAAGCAATACGAGTGCGACTGCCCAATTGATACGTACAGTAACTACAAACAAGATAATAGGTGCAATCATCGCGTAGAAGAATTGCGGAATATATGCAGAGTAGTATAGGTCTAACTGTTCAACACCTTCCATGGATAACTGGGTTAAGCCAGCCATACTCATGTTGTCGGTTGTACGAACACCCAACTTGATAATCTTGTCATAGATTTTCTGACGTAGATCCTTCTTTACATTTCTGCCTAAAGTATCCTTTAAGTCACCAATCATTCGAGAAGTGACATAACGAACTACCATCGCAATGACGACAATCACTGCTGGAAGGATAAAGCCTTGTGCCCCAGTAGCAGAGGATGCGAAATCTGCTGCATACTGAATGGCATAACAGATGGATGCAGTAATTGCGAGGTTAGCAAACAAACCCACAATCATCAGTCCAACTGCATAGAATATATATTTTTTATTATCACCCAAAAGGGCTAAAAGTTTCTTATCTATCATGTCTAGAATTCCTCTCGTACAGATTATTTTACACGATAAGTTAGTTATAGATAACTAAAATAGCATAAAAAACAACAATCTTGATGATTGTTGTGAAAAAATACAGATTATTTGAGGTGAATCTTATTTTTATAAGTATAGAATACGTAGCCAAATACAGCGGCTAGTATTACAAGAAGTACAGTTGGAATATTTGTAAAGTATGCTAGTAAGAATGCCACAAGGCAGATGATTAAGCTAGGAATATCTACAATACTTGTCTTAAATAAGTTCTTTACTGCCCCAAACATCAATACGCACACCGCAATCTGAATACCAGCAAGTGCATGTTTTACTACATCGAGGGAAGAAAAGTTAGATAAGAAGGTTGCGATAATACTAATGATAATAATAGATGGTGTAATGACACCGAGTGTCGCTATTAAAGCACCGAAGAAGCCATCAATCTTATTACCGATAAATGTGGATAAGTTGACTGCGATTGCGCCTGGTGTGCATTGGCTAATTGCATAGAAATTTAATACATCCTCAGCTGTTACCCAGTGGTGTTTATCGACAACCTCTTTTTGAATCATTGGAATCATTGCATATCCACCGCCGAAGGTAAATAAGCCGATTTTGAACCAAGAAATGTATAGTTTAGCGAATTTGTTCATGTAACCTCGTTTTCTTAAATTCAACACTAGCATTATTTCGACTATCAGTAAATAAAATTGCGTGTATAGAATGCAATTGAAGAGATATAAAAAATCGTGTATTATGCTATAATTCACTAGTGAGAGGTTATAAAAAATGAGAAACAGAAAGAACTCTGATTTTGGTTGGATATTCTTCTTAATATTTTTTCTTGGAGGAGGAACGTTTATACCTATGTTAATTATTATTGGTATCGTATTTGCGATTGTAATGGCAGCGGTAAATGCTTCAAAGAGAAACGAGCAAAGTTCAAACCCATACGCTAGCTATTCTTCATCTACATACTATGCTGGAAATCGTGCTTCAAATATTTCCGCATCACAGATGGCGAAGAATAACATATTCTTACGTAAGTGGTTTAGAACACATACTGCGTTAAACGTTAGCACAGGTATTGAACTACGCGTACGTAATGGTGAATACAAGTCACTCTCTAATTTAGATGTATATCGCAATGGTATTTTGGTGAGTGGTTTAAATGTATTTGGGGCAAACTATCCAGAATCCTATGAACAGATTTTAAGAGAAGTTTCTAAGCAGGCTGATGATTATCAGAACACTGATGTGATTGATGTGCAAGCTACACAAACAAATGTGAAGAAGGAAGAAGTTAAGGTTGAACAACCATCTTCTAGTGCACAAAACTATATCGACCAGATTAACGCTTTGAATGATTCTATCCCAGATGAAGAAATTTCAAATAATTTGTTTGAAACATGTGCACTTCTAAAACAAGCACAGAAATTAGAAACAACTTTCCCTGCATCCAAAGGAAAGCTCAAGAAGTTATATGATTATTATTTACCAATCCTTGTACGTATTTTAAAACAGTATGACGCTCTTCAGACTGCACAGACAGATCCAAACTACAATGAAACAAAAGAGAAGCTTGGAAAGACAGTTGTATTAATTAATGATGCGATGAAGAATATGATTGCAAGTTACACAGACCAAGACTTTATTAATTTATCCGCTGATATGGCTACCTTAAATGCTGTATTAAAGAAGGATGGCTTAACAAGTGATGGGATGATTGAAGTTGGAAACAAAGGAGACGAGTAATGTCGAAGGATCGTAGAACAGAGGAAAAAGAAAGACTTTGGAATGAGGTCTTAGGCAAAAAACGTGCTTATGAATCCACAGATGCATCGGAGCAAATTACTTTAAGCATTGATGGTAATGAACAAAGCCAGAATTTGAATATTCTAAAACAACCAGACCAAGCAATGCAGGAATTGAATGCAATCTTGCGTAAACAGCAGAAGGATCTGGAAGATATGCATGCGGCATTACAGAAGAAAGATGAACCATTAGATATCTCTGCGATGAGTATGGATGTTTTAGAAAGAGACTTAAAGCGTGATTATGGTTTAAGCGAAGTTGAACAAAAACCTGTTGAGAAGAAGGAATTTAACTCACAGAAGTTATTCGATGATATCTATAACGTCATTATCTCAAAGGTAATGGGTCAAAAAGATGCTATCCAACAAATGGTAAATGCGTTTAGAAGACCATACTTGATGGGTGAGGAAGCAGGAAAGGCAAAGAATGTCATTCTTGTCTCTGGCCCAGTGGGTTCTGGTAGACATGAAGCTGTTACACAGATGGCTCGTTCTTTATACGAACGTCAAGTATTTGTCAGTGATGAAGTATATACAATTGATATGAGTCGTTATACATCATCAGGACAAGAACAGATTTTCTTACAGGACTTGTATGAGGCAATCTCAGGTAATGGTTCTGTTATCTGCTTTGAGAACTTTGAAAATGGATTCCCAGCATTCTTACGTATGATTAGTTCGCTTGTGACGACAGGCAGTTGTGTACTAAACAAGCGTTATGTATTAAATAAGGGAGTACTTGTAGAGAATCAGACAGGACTTGTAAAAGATAGCGTAGATACTTTAAGCGTTGGTGGTAAGTATCTTGTGTTTATGACAACTGGTAGTGTATCGAAGGTTCAAGACGCCTTCGGTGCAGACTTTATGTATCATGTTTTAGATACTGTTACTTTAAAGAAGCTAGATGAGGATAGTATTCGCTCCATTATCCAAGTTCAAACAACAAACTTGGTTAAGAAGGCAGAAGAAAATCTAAAGATTAAGTTACAGGTTGAAGATTCTGTACAAGATTGGGTAGCGCAACACTTTAATAAGGATTTAGGTGCTGCATCTATCAGTTCTAACTTTTATGATTTCTATGTATCCCTTGGACAGGCTGTATTAGACCATTCCCTGGGAAATATGGAAGAGGTTCCTATGACTGTAAAGAATGATATTCCTGTCATTACAGTTAAGGAACAAGATATTCAGATGAGTCGTTCACGTAATAGTAGCGAGGAGCTTGAAGAAGTAAATCGTGAATTAAGTGAGATTATCGGTCTTGATGAAGTGAAGTCCTATATTACTTCCTTGCAATCCTTGGTTGCGATGCAACAAAAGCGTCGTGAACAAGGTATGAAGACTGCGACACTTTCAAAGCATATGATCTTTACAGGAAATCCAGGTACAGGTAAGACAACAATAGCGAGATTAATTTCTCGTTATATGAAGGCTATCGGTGCGTTAACGCAAGGACAACTTGTAGAAGTGTCTAGATCAGACTTAGTTGCGCAGTATGTTGGGCAGACTGCTCCATTAACAATGTCAGTCATTAAGTCTGCGATTGGTGGTGTACTCTTTATCGATGAAGCGTACGCGCTACATCGTGGTAAAGATGATGCGTTTGGATTAGAGTGTATTGATACGCTTGTAAAGGCGATGGAAGACAACCGAGATAACTTAATCGTTATCTTAGCGGGATATAAGAAGGAAATGTCTGTATTCCTAGAGTCTAACTCTGGTCTAAAGTCACGTTTCCCAAATATCATCAACTTCAAGGACTACACAGGTGAAGAACTCTATCAGATTGCTTGTCTACAAGCAAAGGGTAAAGGTTATCATATTGATGAAGCTGTTAAGGATAAGCTAACTGCGTATTTCAATGAAGTACAGAGTATTAATCCAATGGAAGCTGGTAATGGTAGACTAGCACGTAATATGATTGAAGACGCAATCTTACGTCAATCCACAAGACTTGTATCTAGTCCAGATAGTGATATGAGTGAACTCATAGAGGCTGACTTCGATTTCACAATTAAGATTCAACCTCCAAAGACTAGTGATTCACCTACACTAGAAGATTTATTAAAGATGACACAGAAGTAGTTATGAAAAGTGCTAAATGAAATTATTTAGCACTTTTATTATATATATACATGCATGCACGTTTTGTGATTTGCCAATTATAAATAGTTGAATATGCAAGTATTTTATGTAAGCGTTTAAACATATTATGCATGCATGGTTTTTGCACAATTTATATTGTGGTAATTTTGTGTGAAAATTGTGTATTCTATGCGCTAAATTTGACGATTTATTATTTTTTCGTGTATGATTTTTGTATGAAAAATATATTACAAAAGACGACAAAGAAGTTTCTTGCGATTGGTTTGGCTGCTTGCATGTTGGGTGGCACAGCACTTGGTTATGTGTTTGCAAGAAACGATTATATGAATAAACAGATGTTATTATCGCAGGCTAAGTTATATGATTCATTGAAACTTAACATGAGCGGTATTACGACAGCTGAGTATGGAAGTACGTTTGACTTACATACATTAGTTGCGGAACATACTGGTGACTTAAAGATTGATGGACAGATTGATGCCAGTGCGGTTGGTACGTACCCAATCAAACTGATATTGTCTGGTAAAGAGTCTAAGTTTGGTTTAACAAATTCTAAGATATTTACAACAAGTGTAAATGTTGTGGATACAAAACCTGCAGAGATTACTTTAGCAGCTAGTAGCGTGGATATTAAAGCGGGAAGTTCTTACGATTTATTCTCTAATATTTCCTCGGTAATTGATCCAATCGATGGTAGCTTAACTGCTTCAACCGAAAACGGTAAGGGTTACTACACAGTTTCGGTAGATGGTGATATCTCCAAGGCTGGTACTTATACAGCAACAGTCACAGCGACAGATAAGAACGGGAATGTTTCTACAGCCTCTTATACTATTAATGTAACAAGAGCGTATGTATCTAGTGGACCAGTTGATACTTCTGGTAACTATCAGACAATCTACTCTTACTTAACTGGTACACTTGGCTTATCTAGGGCAGCAGCTTGTGGTGTTCTTGCGAACATGTGGCAAGAGTCCAAGTTTAATCCAACTGCGGGTTCATCCTATTATGGTTTATGCCAATGGGGTGGCGGTCGATATACAAACTTAGTAAACTACTGTGCAAATAACGGTCTAGACTACACAACAGTAGAAGGACAGTTAGCATTTATGACACATGAATTAACAGGTGCATACAACAGTACACTTGTTGGTTTACAGAATGTTGCGGACTCAGCAGAAGGTGCAGCAGAGGCAGCTACAATCTTCGTATCAAGATACGAAGGTGCTTCTCATACAGCTGGACGTGCTGAAAAAGCTTACGCATATTATCTAGAAGGATAATCATTAAAATAGCCTCTATTTCGATTTGAATTTTCAAGAAGTTCAAATTGAATAGAGGTTTTTTGTTTGTAAATTTTACAATATAGGATTCAATTAGATTTATATAGTATAACTATGAATTCAAGATAAATAGAAGTGTGATATAGTAATAAAACATAGACACAGAGTACCAGCCTACAATAGCTCTGCACATTTCTATGTCAAACAATATGAAAATGATAGGGCTTCCATACAATGAGGGGGATAGTTTTATCATGGATGAAAAAGGAGAAATTAAAAGTATGAAACAAACAGAAAGAATTGCTGGCTTTGTCTTGCTTGCAATTACAATTTTGTTCGGCATGTTTGGATTGAGTTCCTCAATGCTGTATTTTAGATTAGCGATGGGTGCTATCTTAGGTTACGCTCTTGCTAGAGGTTTTATGGGATTTGCAGGAAGTGTAAATCGTGCCTATAAGGGTGGTTCTACAAAGTTAATGAGAACATTAATGTTTATGTTCTTCGTTTCAGCTGCAGTTAGTACAGCAGTATTATATAACGCAGACGTTTCCCAGTTTGACCTTTGGGTAAACCCTATTAACTTAGGTTTAATCGTAGGTGGACTTCTCTTCGGTTTCGGTATGGCTTTTGCGTCATGCTGTGCATCTGGTGTATTAACAGACTTAGTTGCTTCATTCCCAAGAGGTATCGTTACACTATTATTCTTCTGTATGGGTGTATTTGCTGGTTTCCCAATTCAGAATACAGCAAGTTGGGTACAAGATTCTTTAATCAAGTTTGGTGATAAGAATGGTGTATACTTCCCAGATCTATTTGGATTTGATGGTTTACAGGGTTATTTAGGTGCATTAATTCTAACTGGTATTCTTTGCTTAATCGTAGTGAAGTTAAGCTATCTCTATGAAAAGAAGAGAAAGGAAGCAGGAACTTACTTCGGTATCGGTAGTGAAACAGTACAGTTAGCTGCTGAAAAGAAGTCTTTAGATGAAACAGAACCAGTTTGTCCATGTAGTGAAGATGGATATGAGAAGTACTTTGCTCGTCCTTGGAGCTTAAAGACATCTGTTCTTGTAATTTCTGCTGTATTCGTAATTCTCATGGGTGTTACTAAGGCTGGTTGGGGAGCAAGTACTCCTTACGGATTCTGGTTCGGTAAGTTACTCATGTTATTCGGTGTTAAGGTAGAAGCTATCGTTGAGTTTACAAAGGGAGCAGCTGGCCCTTACCAAATGCCTTTCTTTGAGCACCCAATTAATGTACAGAACGTAGGTATCGTATTAGGTACATTTATCTACATGTTAACTTCAAATAACTTTGTATCTTTCTGCAAGTCAAGCTGGAAGATGACACCAAAGCAAGCATTGTTCTATGCAATCGGTGGATTTGCAATGGGATTTGGAACAAGACTTTCTAACGGATGTAACGTAGGAGCTCTATATACACCAATCGCAAACTTCTCATTATCAGGATGGATTTTCTTAATTGTCATGGTAACTGGTGGTGTTGTTGGAAATATCATTGCTAAAAAAGTTCGTTTGTAAAATAAATGGATAAAAAACTAAGATATATTGATGTTCTTGGATTAGTCATTGGAGCCATTATAGGCTGGGGCTCCTTTACGCTTCCAGGAACAAAGTTTCTAAGAGAAGCAGGTGTAATCAATACCTTTATAGGACTTTTGATTGGTGGCGTTTTTATCATGGTGATACAAAATGGCTATCACATCATGCTAGAGAATCATAGAGAAGATGGTGGAGAATTTACCTATGCTTTAAATCATCTAGGCACAGAACATGGCTTTGTAGTTGGTTGGTCATTAAGTCTTTGTTATTTAAGCATGGTACCGCTGAATGCAGGAGCCTTTGTGTTACTGCTTCGTGAGATATTTGGAGCGAAGATGGATTTTTTCTATCTATATTCTATTTCAGGATATCCAATCTATCTTACAGATGTGCTTGTGATGTCAGCTGTCATCATCTTATTTGGTTACATCAATATTCAAGGATTAAAAATTAGCACGAAAGTGCAAAATGTCATGAGCATTCTTTTGGCAGTCATTGTATCAGGACTTCTAGTTTTGATGTTTATGAGAAGTGACTTACAAGCCTTCCATCAAAACTATGTGGATAACTACCGCTTTTCGTTTAGTGAGATTTCAAAAATTATTGCGATAGCACCCTTCTTATTTGTAGGGTTTGATGTTGTGCCACAGGTTTCCGAGGAACTAGGCTTTAAGCCTGAAAAATCTACAATATTAGTAGGTATTTCAGTATTGATTGGTATATTCATTTATGGTGCTTTAAACACTATAGCAGGATTAGGATTTTCACCTGAAGCAGCTATGAAAACACACTGGGCCGTTGCGGATGCAGTGATTCAACACTTAGGGAAAACAGGATTTTATATCATGTTAATTGCCTTGGCAGCTGCGGTAATTGGTGGAATCAATGGCTTTATGATTGCGTCAAGTAAACTGGTTGCAAGTCTATCCCAAAGAAAACATCTTGGAGAAAGATACAGCATCACGAATGAAAAAGGTGTACAACCTTATGCAATTCTATTTGTCTGTGCAATTAGTTTGATTGGTGCCTTTGTAGGAAGACGTGTCATTATCTACATCGTAGATATGGCAAGTGTTCTTGCGGCAGTAGCGTATATGTACGTTAGTTTCATCAGTATTTCGCTTGCGAAATCAAAGATTGATAAAGTAAAGTGTGCGCTAGGTGCACTGATTTCTGCGGGATTTATTGTACTATTAATGTTTCCGGGATCTCCGGCACAGCTTTCAAAGGAAGCTTTCATTAGTCTAATCTTATGGACACTATGTGGTGTTTTGGTATATCAATTCAGAAAAAGAAAGAATGTTTCGTGAAGAAAAGGAGAAACTATGAAGATTGTAGTTGTAGGTGGTGTAGCTGGTGGTGCCAGCGTTGCTGCAAGAGCTAGAAGAATCGATGAAACAGCAGAAGTTGTTATGTTTGAAAGAGGAGAAAATGTATCCTTCTCTAACTGCTGCCTTCCTTTCGCTTTAAGCGGAATCGTTGATAATAGCGATAAGCTAGTATTGATGAATCCAGAAGAATTCTGGAATAAGTACAGAATTAAGGCTTTGGTAAAGCATGAGGTTACAGAGATTCATCCAGACAAGAAAGAAGTCGTTGTTAAAAATCTAGTTACTGGAGAAAGTTATACAGAAAGCTATGATAAGTTAGCACTATCCCCAGGAGCTAACGCAATCTTGCCAGCTTCTATCAAGGGTATCGATCGTGAGAATGTATTTGTAGTAAAGAATGTTACAGATATTAAGAAGATTGAAGCCTTTGTAGCTGCTAAGAATGTAAATAAGGTAACTGTCGTTGGTGGTGGTTTTATTGGTCTTGAAGTGGCTGAAAACTTCCGCGAAGCAGGAAAAGAAGTAAATCTTGTGGAAGGTTTACCACAGGTTATGAAACCTCTTGATGAGGACATGGCACAGATTCTTCACAAGGAAATCATCGATAATGGTATTAACCTTTATCTAGGAAAGACTGTAACAGAAGTTGGTGAGGGTGAAGTAATTCTCTCTAGTGGAGAACATCTTCCAGCTGAAGCAGTGATTATGGCAATTGGTGTAGCACCAGAAACAAAGCTAGCTAAGGATTGTGGTATTGAACTTGGTAAGACAGGTGCCATCTTAGTAAACTATAACTATCAGACAAACTATCCTGATATTTATGCAGTCGGTGATGCAATCGAAGTTACAAATAGACTTACAAATGATAAGACTAGACTTCCACTTGCAGGACCTGCACAAAGACAGGCAAGAGCTGCAGCAGACCATATGTTTGGAGAGTCACATATTAATAGAGGTGTTATCGGATCAAGTTGTATCCACCTTTTTAACTTAAATGTAGCAAACACTGGTTTAAATGAAAGAGATTGTCAACAACATGGTTATAACTATGACTTTGCGTATACAATCCCAGGAGATAAGGTTGGTTTAATGCCAGATAGTAACCCACTCTTCTTTAAGCTTATTTTTGAAAAGCCTACGGGAAGAATCTTAGGAGCACAAGCTGTTGGTAAGGGTGCTGTAGACAAGAGAATTGACGTGATTGCGGCAATGATTAGCATGAATGCAACACTTGAGGACTTGAAGGAATTAGAACTTTGCTATTCCCCATACTACTCAACAGCGAAGGATGTTGTGAATCACACAGCTCTTGTAGGACTAAACCTTCTACATGATAAGTTCAGACAGGTTCCAGTTTATAAAGTTAGAGAACTTGTAGAAAACAACGCTTGCATTATCGACGTTCGTGAAGCAGACGAGTTTGAAAAGGGACACTTAATCAATGCAGTGAATATCCCAATGTCTCAATTTAGAGAGAGACTCAGTGAAATTCCTACAGATGTTCCTGTATACTTACACTGCCGTTCTTCACAACGTAGCTATAATGTAATCTGTGCATTACAGAAGCTTGGCTATACAAATGTCTACAATATCTCTGGTTCTTATCTAGGTATCAGTTTCTATGAATACTACAGAGATAAGGCAGAAGGTAGAAAGCCAATTGTGACAGAATATAACTTTGCGTAATTAATTACAAATTGTTGAAAAATGTTAAAGAATGGGGTTTCCTCATTCTTTTCATTATGCAAAATGATATAATCTAATGCGCAGAGGTGGTAGCAACATGAAGAAACTTTTATTAAAA
This sequence comes from uncultured Solobacterium sp., assembly GCA_938039295.1. Lineage (GTDB taxonomy): Bacteria > Bacillota_I > Bacilli_A > Erysipelotrichales > Erysipelotrichaceae > Bulleidia. The sequence continues at coordinate 4,976 of CALHUY010000006.1, read as the reverse complement.
ATTATAACTGCGATAACCGTACTAACAAGTACCGTTTCTACAGTTGTATATGCGGATGAAGAACAGACAATCAGTGAAGGTTCTACTGTACGTATTTTGTTTACACACGATTTACATGATCATATTGATTCTTATCGTGTAACGAACACCGAAACAAAAGAGCCAGAAACCATTGGTGGATATGCGGCGCTAGCAGGAACCATCGCGGCAAATCGCAATGATCATACTGTATTAGTAGATGCAGGTGACTTCTCAATGGGGACATTCTATAACGCTTTATTCGAAAAGAGTGCACCTGACTTATCCTTATTAGGACTTATGGGATATGATGCGACAACACTTGGAAACCATGAATTCGATTATGGTGTTGCTTCCCTTACAAAGATGATTGAAAATTCTACCAATACACCTCCAATTCTCTGTAGCAATCTTACTTTCGGTGAGGATGAAGAATCACAGGCACTAAAGAAAGCCTGGCAAGAACATGGTGGTACAGAGTATAAAATTATTGAACGAGGTGGATATAAGATTGGTTTATTTGGTGTAATGGGTGAAGATAGTGTCTATTACACAGCTGCTGGCAACAATACTTTCCCTGATCGTATTGAAGCAGCCAAACATATGGTTCAGAAACTCAAAGAAGAAGGTGCACAAGTCATTGTGTGTCTTTCACACAGTGGTACCAATAAAGATGCTAGTAAGTCAGAAGACGAAATTCTTGCGGATAAAGTAGATGGTATTGATGTGATTGTCAGTGGTCATACACATACTGTATTAACAGAACCAATTCATAAGAATAAAACATGGATTGTATCTGCAGGTAGTTTTGGTAAGTATCTTGGCTTATTAGATATCAATGTCGAGACAAAAGAAAAAGTGGATTATCAGTTGATTCCTATCACTGCAGAAAGTCCAGTTGATGAAACAATCAACGCAAAGATTCAAGAGTATAAAGCAGATGTAAATGAGAATTACCTAAAGCAGTATGGATATTCAATGGATCAATCCATTGGTTATACAAACTTTCCACTTGCGGATGTATATGAGGACTACTCAGCATTCACTGGAAACACAATGGCAGACCTAATTACAGATGCGTATGTATATGCAAGCAAGTTAACCACAAAGGATACTACTTTTACCATAGGCTTAACTGCCAAGGGTATTATCCGTTCAGGACTCGTGAAGGGATATATCACTGTTGGAGAAGTATATAATGCGGTAAACCTTGGTAAAGGAAATGATGGATTACTTGGTTATCCACTAATTCGTGTATATATGAAGGGATCTGATTTAATCAAGGTTGCGGAATTAGACCGTAGTGTAGGTAAGGATATGATGGTGGATGGACAGCTATTCTTTAGTGGTATGCAGTATCACTACTCTGATTATCGTTTTATCCTAAATCATGTAATCGATGCAGAAACTCGTACGAATGCAGGTTTCTATATTCCAGTAGAAAAAGATAAGCTATATCCAGTAGTAACGAATTTGTATATTGCAAATATGTTGCCATCGGTAGGCAAGAAAACATTCAACCAATTAGACATTCATACATACGATGCTTCTGGTCATGAGATTACAGATTTCAGTGATATGATCTTATACAACGCGGATGGAACTGAACTCAAAGAATGGCAAGCAATCACACGCTATATCTTAGATATGGATAAAGTAAATGGAGTATCTGAGATGAAAGCACAATACCAGACTGCAAGAGCACAGAAGATTAAGGATAAGCATTTCAGTTTTATTCGCTTCTTCCAAAATACATCAGCTTTTGGCTATCGCGTCTATCTAGCAATCGTTATCGCAATCGCAGTACTGCTAGGAATTATCAAGTTCATAACATATTTGATTCGCAGACAGCGCGAGAAAAAAATGAATATAAATTAAAATACAACGTGGTATACTAAATCTATACGACAGAAGGGGAATGACATGAGCGAGAATAATACAAACCAAACACAAACACAGGCAGAAGCACAGGCACAGACACAAACAGAGCCAGAAATCACTCTTACGCTAACGCCTGATGAACTTCAAAAAGAAAATCAAAAGCAATTAGATGAATTAGAAGCTAAGAAAGCTGAAGAAGATGACAAGTTAAAGGCAATTGACCCAATTGAGGCAACTGAATTCACAGAAGCTGAAAAGAAGACAATTGATACATTCTCAGAGAAGATTGATATTATGGATTCCAACACAGTTCTTCAGTATGGTTCTGCAGCACAGAAGAAAGTAACTGACTTCTCAAACTCTGCTTTAAAGAATGTACGTACAAAAGACTTAGGTGAAATCGGAAATATCCTCACGGATCTTGTTGTAAATTTAAAGAACACATCAGATTCTGATGAAAAGAAGGGATTCTTTGCAAGCCTATTTGATAAAGGTAAGTCAAAGATTGATGAGTTCAGAGCTCGCTATGACAAGGCAGAAGCTAACGTTGAAAAGATTGCAGGTGTCTTAGAGGATCACCAGATTCAATTATTAAAGGACATCGCATTATTAGATGAACTCTACGAACGTAACCAAGTAAACATCAAGGAACTAACCATGTATATCATGGCTGGTCGTAAGAAGTTAAAGGATGTTCGTGCAAATGAATTGCCTGTATTAATCGCAAAGGCTAAGCAGACAGGTTTACCTGAAGATGCACAGAAGGCAAATGACCTAGAACAGGCTTGTGTTCGTTTCGAAAAGAAACTCTATGACTTGGAATTAACAAGACAAGTTTCCATCCAGATGGCTCCACAGATTCGTTTAGTACAAAACAACGATACTCTTATGACAGAGAAGATTCAGAGTACTCTTGCGAATACAATTCCACTTTGGAAGAACCAGATTGTATTGTCTTTAGGTATCACACACTCCAAGCAGGCGATGGAAGCACAACGCGAAGTTACAAACATGACAAACGATCTTCTCAAGAAGAATGCGGAAACATTGCACCAAGCAACTGTTGAAACAGCAAGAGAGAGCGAACGTGGTATTGTTGATATCGAAACATTACAACATACAAATGAAAAGTTAATTTCTACTTTGGATGAAGTATTGAATATCCAGAAGGAAGGCCGTGACAAGCGTGAAGCTGCACAGCTTGAACTACGTCGTATTGAAAATGAATTAACAAATAAGTTATTAGAAATTAACGCAGAAAAAGACGTAACAAAGAGATAGTTTCCAAAAAAAGAAGTGGTAACACTTCTTTTTTGATAGTCGATAAAGATGCTTTCAAAGTCGTAAAACTCGTTATAGACAATTTATGGATGGGAAAATTGTAATCAGTTAGCCGTTTACTTAAACCTCGACCTTTGATATGAAACATTAAGATAGAAAAACGGCACAAAGTAGAAAACTACTATGTAGATAAAGACAAGTGACAGATAATATAAATTAACAAGGAGATTTATAAAATGAACAATTATATAAAAATAAATCAAGATAGATGGAATAATGTACAAAATGACTATACGGAACCATTGACACATGAAGAATTAGAAGAAGTTAGGAATAATCCAATTTCTGTAGCATTAACCGTTGGAAAAAAAGTTCCAAAAGAATGGTTTGAAAAAACAAACGGGAAAAAGATCTTAGGTTTGGCTTGTGGTGGTGGACAACAGGGACCGGTTTTCGCTGTAAAAGGTTATGATGTCACTATAATGGATTTTTCTAAATCACAATTACAAAAAGATGATATGGTTGCTAAAAGAGAAGGCTTAAAAATCAACACAGTTCAAGGCGATATGACAAAACCATTTCCATTTGAAAATGAAACTTTTGATATTATTTTTAATCCAGTTTCAAATGTATATGTAGAAGATTTAGAAAACATATATAAAGAAGCCTCTCGAGTATTGAAAAAGGGTGGATTGTTAATGGTCGGATTTATGAATCCTTGGATATACATGTATGATGCTGATATTGTATGGGACAGACCCGATGAGGAACTGCTTTTGAAGTTTTCATTACCTTTTAATTCAAAAGAGCTTGAAGAGGAAGGCAAGATAACCATAAATCCAGAATATGGATATGAATTTAGCCATACCTTAGAAACTCAGATTAGAGGACAACTTAAAAATGGTCTCGCTATGATAGATTTTTATGAATCGTGTGATAAAAGAAATAGATTATCACGTTATGGAAATGACTATATAGCTACACTTTGTATGAAGTTATAATATTATGAAACATATTTTAGGAGAATAGCCTAAAGGTTTAAAATCTACAAATCCCAGTTTGTATCATTGAAAATAACGACTTGAGAAACAGTAAACCAAAATAGGTTTGCTGTTTTTTGTTGTTCTACTTTTAAATTTTACTATAGATGAAATTTCTCCCAAATTCTATTGAAAGGTACTAAAACTAAGAGTAAAATGAAAGCGTATAAAATCTGAGTGTTAAAGGAGGTTTACTATGGTAAATTATATTTTAGGATTGGATATTGGGATTGGTTCAGTAGGAATTGGACTAATCGAAAAAGAAACAGGGAAAGTGATTCATGCGAGTTCTTTACTATTTCCTTCAGGAGACCCTGCAAATAATAGTGAAAGAAGAAAAAATCGTGGAGGAAGACGATTACCAAGAAGAAGAAAAATAAGAATTAAAAGTACTAAGAAATTATTTGAAACTTATGAAATAGATCTTGATTTTGAAAACATTTCAATTAATTTAAATCCATATGAAATACGTGTTCGAGCATTAACAGAAAAAGTATCTTTAACAGAATTATTCATTGCATTACGTAATATGGTGAAACATAGAGGGATTAGTTACTTAGATGATGCCATTGATGAAGAAGGTACTGGAGTAAATAGTGGTTCAGCTTATAAAAAAGCAATTGATTTCAACTTGAAACAGTTAAAAGAGAAAACACCAGGAGAAATTCAATTAGAACGTTTAGAACGATATGGTCAACTTCGTGGAGATTTCTCTGTTATAGATAAGGAAGGTAATGAGAGAAGAATTATTAATGT
>CALHUY010000005.1 GCA_938039295.1 uncultured Solobacterium sp. | reverse complement strand
TTGGTACAGGGCATTCATTGCCTGTATATCCTCTTTCGTACTACCCGCAAAGATACTACTTTCAAATACATCCTTTTTAACTCTTGCGATGAAAATTAACTTCTGATGATCTAGATTAATTTCTAACACTGTTTTCATCTTGTTTTGATTGATTGTGACAGATTGTACTTCCTCTTGATATTTTCTACCACCAACTGTATGTATCAAAATAGTCTTTCCACTAACCTGAACTGTATATTTGCGGATACAATATCTTTTGACCAAATTCATGATTGAAAAGCCGATGATAACACCTAATATTGCAATCCATCCAAATCCTGTTAATGATTTTGATAAGGGCTGATAGTCAGGTATGAAATACCACATAATAGCTCCCAAAATAGATGTTGGTAACATTAATGCAGCAGGAAAACAAATTCCCATTATCATTTCATCACGTGGTTCACTCGCAAAAAATTGATATTCTCTCATACATTTAGAATACTCTTTTCATTATTATTTTCAACATCATAAAAATGTAGCAGGATTACAACCCTGCTACATCAATCATATTTATGATTATTTATCTGTAAAATACTCAACTGCCGCCTTAAATAATAACTGCTGGTTTTCAACATCTGGTATGTTCTTATAGAGGTTATCTCCATTACGTTCAGAATGTCCCATCTTACCAAGGATACGTCCATCAGGCGAGGTAATTCCCTCAATCGCGTAAACAGAATCATTTGGATTGAAATGAATATCAGAAGTTGGTTGTCCATCAAAGTCAACGTACTGTGTCGCAATCTGACCATTATCAATCAAGGTTTGAATGACATTATCCTTTGCAACAAATCTACCTTCACCATGACTAATCGCTACTGTATGAATATCTCCAACATTCATATATTTCATCCATGGTGATTGATTACATGCAACTCTTGTCTTAACAAGTTTAGATTGGTGTCTACCAATTGTGTTAAATGTTAGAGTTGGGCGGAATTCATCTGGATCCATAATCTTGCCATATGGCACAAGTCCAAGTTTTACAAGAGCTTGGAATCCATTACAGATACCTATCATTAGACCTTCTCTATGATTGAGTAAGTCCTCAACAGCTTCCTTGACCTTTGGATTGCGGAAGAAGGAAACGATAAACTTTGCAGAACCATCTGGTTCATCACCACCAGAGAAACCACCTGGTAATGCGATAATTTGGCTACGATGGATTGCTTCCACAAATCTTTCAACACTATCTTCAATATCTTTTGCTGTTAGATTCTTAATCACAAAGATTTCAGCTTCAGCACCTTCTCGCTTAAATGCACGTGCTGTATCATATTCACAGTTCGTGCCTGGAAATACAGGGATAAGCACACGAGGTTTTTCTACTGTATAACTTGCATGCATGTCAAATCGACGTTCTACAGATACAGGTTTGATTTCCTTTTCGCTTTGCTTGATATTACAAGGATACACAGATTCTAGTTTATCTTCGTAGCGAGTCTGCAATTCATCTAAGTGGATTGTTTCATCTTTTGTACGTAATTCAAATTCACCAATTGTTTTACCCAATAATTCTAGCTCTTCAACCGGTTCATCTGTTTCTAGTAGGAATCCACCATAGCACTTCTTGAAGAGACGATTGATATTAACATCATCTTCTAATACAAAACCAATGCGGTTACCAAGACTGCACTTGAGAAGTGCTTCTGCTGTACCACCATGTTCAAGTGCACAAGCAGACTTCACACAACCTAAGTTGATTAACGAATAAACCTTATCAAATACCTCACGTACACTCGCAAAATCCGCAATACCATTTTCATCATATTCTGGCATGACAGCATAAATGTAATGATCTTTTGCCTTCCACTCATTTGTCACGATATGTGATGCTTTCGCAGTGGATACCGCAAATGCGATAAGTGTCGGTGGAACATCAATGTTTTCAAATGTTCCTGACATGGAATCTTTACCACCGATAGCCGCCACTTCTAATTCTGCTTGGGCTTTCAGTGCACCAAGTAATGCCGCAAATGGTTTGCCCCACTTCTCTGGGTTATCACCTGTACGTCCAAAGTATTCTTGGAATGATAGCCATGCATGCTTAGGGTCAATACCAGCCGCAACAAGTTTTGACATCGCTTCAATGACCGCAGCCATTGCGCCCTTATATGGGGATAGTGATGATAGTTCTGGATCATAGCCATATGCCATGAGTGATGCAGTATCTGTTTCACCATCTAATACTGGAATCTTAGCAGCCATCACTTGGCTTGGTGTCATTTGATATTTACCACCAAATGGCATACATACAGTACCGCTTCCAATCGTAGCGTCAAAGCGTTCAGCCAATCCCTTTTGACTACAGATATTTAAATCTTCTACAAGCTTATCCATACCTGCACGAAGACTTTCTACTTGAACCTCTTCTTCTGGTTGGTCTTCACCAACCACAACAGATGTATGTCTACTTGCGCCGTTTGTATTTAAGAATTCACGAGAGATATTTACAATTTCTTCTCCCTGCAAGGTCATAATCATACGTGGTTCTTCAGTAACTTCTGCTACAATTGTTGTCTCTAGATTCTCCATGCTTGCAAGTTTTTGGAACTTTTCAGCATCTTCTTTTCTTACCACAACAGCCATACGCTCTTGTGATTCGCTGATTGCTAGTTCTGTACCATTTAAACCTTCATATTTCTTTGGAACTTTATTTAAATCAATCACTAGTCCATCTGCGAGTTCACCAATGGCTACCGCTACACCACCTGCACCAAAGTCATTACAACGTTTGATGAGCTTTGCGGCTTCTGGATTACGGAATAATCTTTGTAGCTTACGCTCTTCTGGCGCATTACCCTTTTGAACTTCAGCCCCACAACTTTCTAATGACTCAATATTGTGTGACTTTGAAGAACCTGTTGCACCACCACAACCATCACGTCCCGTACGTCCACCTAATAAGATGACTACATCCTCAGGCTCTGGTCTTAGACGAATAACATTTTCTTCTGGAGCAGCCGCGATAACAGCACCAACTTCCATACGCTTTGCAACGTAGCCTGGATGATAAATCTCACGTACTAGTCCTGTTGCTAGACCAATCTGATTCCCATAGGAGCTATATCCAGCAGCTGCCGTCGTTACAAGCTTACGCTGTGGTAGTTTGCCCTTCATTGTTTCGTTAATTGGTTTTAATGGGTCAGCAGCACCTGTTACACGCATTGCTTGATATACATAACTACGTCCTGAAAGTGGATCTCGAATTGCACCACCAAGACAGGTCGCAGCGCCACCAAACGGTTCAATTTCTGTTGGATGGTTATGCGTTTCATTTTTAAACATCAATAACCAATCCTTATCTTCACCATTTACATCAACTTTAATCTTGACGGAACATGCGTTAATTTCTTCCGACTCATCTAAATCTGTTAACTTACCATATTTCTTTAATGCCTTAGCTCCAATCGTACCTAAATCCATTAAGCATACTGGCTTTGGTGTACGACCTTCATAAATATGACGACGTAAATCCAAGTAGTTTTGATAGGTATCTTTGACATATTCTGGTTGAATCTCTACATCATCGATAACAGTATGGAATGTTGTGTGACGACAATGGTCTGACCAATACGTATCGATGACACGAACTTCTGTAATTGTTGGGTTTCTGCACTCAATTTTTTGGAAGTATTCCTGCATGAACTTGAGATCTTCTAAATCCATCGCAAGTCCATGTTCCTTTAGAAATTTCTTTAAGCCTTCTTCATCAAGTTCGATAAAACCATCAATCACTGGTGGAAGTTCTGGAGTTTCAAAAGACATAATTATCGTCTCTGGCTTCTCTAAACTGGCGATACGAGCTTCCACTGGATTAATCAGAGTTTCTTCAATCAATTTCTTTTCATCATCTGTAAACTTACCTTTAATGTAATAAAGACGTGCTGTTTTTACAGTAGGCTTTTGTTTCATGGAACTGAGTTGAATACACTGTGCACAAGAGTCTGCACGCTGATCAAACTGTCCAGGTAAGTATTCTGTCGCAAGAATATATTCATCATAATCTGGTGTAGGTGCTTCTTCTTCGTAGAAGAAATCTACTTGAGGTTCTGAAAGTATCGTATACTTTGCGGCAATGTAATCTTCTTCATCTACATTTTCTAAATCATAGCGGTTTAAAACACGTACAGCCTCAACATTCTGGTTGCGTAATGCAACATGTAAATCATTTAATATGGATTTCGCTTCTACTGCATATGCAGGTTTCTTTTCCACAAAACAACGGAATACTGTCATTGTTTTACCACCTTTCTGCCGATATCTGTACGATAGTGCATATCTGTAAACTGTATTTCTTTAATCTTTTCATATGAGAGTTGAAGTGCTTGTTCTAGTGTGTCACTGACTGCACTAACACCTAGTACACGTCCACCATTTGTATAGTATTTACCATCTTTCCACGTTGTACCCGCATGATAAATAGTTACACCTTCAACTTGTCCATAGTCATCTAAACCACTAATTTCATATCCTTTATGATATTTCTGTGGATATCCACCACTTGCTAGGATGACACAAGCACAGGCTCTATCTTCCCATTCAATCGCTAGTTCAGATAATTTCTCATCGTGGACTGCACGCATGATAGTTAATAAGTCTGTCTTTAGTAGAGGTAATACAACTTGTGTCTCTGGATCTCCAAAGCGACAATTGTATTCCACAACTCTTGGGCCTTCTGGTGTTAACATCAAACCAAAGTATATACAACCCTTAAATAATCTTCCTTCCTGTTTCATCGCTTCAACGGTTGGTAGGAAGATGGTCTTCATGCATGTTTCCGCAATTTCTTTTGTATAGAATGGGGATGGTGCAATGGTACCCATACCACCAGTATTCAAACCTTCATCATTATCTAGTGCACGTTTATGATCCATGGAAGAAACCATTGGTACAACAACATGTCCATCTGTAAATGCTAGTACAGATACTTCTGGACCTGTCATAAATTCTTCTATAACGATTTGTTTACCAGCTTGTCCAAAAGCTTGATCAACCATCAATTCATTGACTGCTTGAACGGCTTCCTCTTCTGTCTGTGCAATCAATACACCTTTACCAAGGGCCAAGCCATCAGCCTTTAATACCGTTGGATAACGGTTCTGTGTGCGAATATAGTTTATCGCTTCTTGCGCATCAGAGAATACTGCATAACCAGCAGTTGGTATCTGATACTTTTTCATTAAGTTTTTCGCAAATACTTTTGATGATTCGATAATTGCCGCATTTGCGTTTGGTCCAAAACAAGGAATTCCTTCCATTTCAAGAATATCAACCATCCCCATCGCAAGAGGATCATCTGGTGTAACCACACAGAAATCAACCTTCTCATTTTTAGCGAGTTCTACCATATTTGCTAGATCGATTGCACTGACACTTACACACTTGGCATCTGCCGCAATACCACCGTTGCCAGGTGCACAGATAATTTCTTTAATCGCAGGATTCTCTTTTAGTTTACGTATGATTGCATGTTCGCGACCACCGGAACCAATTACCAAAACCTTCATAGACTACCCTCCTCCTTAGTGGTGGAACAAACGTACTCCATTACATACCATGACAATATCGTACTTATCACAAGTATCGATAACATGGTCATCACGAATAGAGCCACCTGGTTGTACTACATATTTCACACCACTCTTGTGCGCTCTTTCAATATTATCTCCAAATGGGAAGAACGCATCAGAACCTAGTGCTACATCATGTTGTTGTTTGATCCAATCTTTCTTTTCTTCTCTTGTAAATACAGATGGTTTTTCTGTAAAGAATTGCTCCCAAGCACCATCTTGCAATACATCTTCATAATCTTCCGAAAGATAAATATCGATTGTATTATCACGATCTGCTCGTCGAATATCTTCTTTGAATGGTAAGTTCAAGACTTTCTCGTGTTGACGTAGCCACCAATTATCTGCCTTACTTCCTGCAAGTCTTGTACAGTGAATACGGGATTGTTGTCCTGCACCTACACCAATCACTTGTCCATCTTTTGCGTATACAACAGAGTTGGATTGTGTATACTTCAATGTAATCATCGCAATCAATAGGTCTAGCTTTGCTTGTTCTGTCAGTTCTTTATTCTTTGTCACAAAATTAGTCAGTAATGATTCATCAATATGTACATTATTTCTGCCTTGTTCAAAGTAGATTCCGAACACTTGTTTTCTTTCGATCTCTTCTGGAATATACGTTGGATCGATTTGAATGACAGCGTAGTTACCTTTTTTCTTTTCTTTCAGGATTTCTAGTGCTTCTTCTGTATATCCTGGTGCGATAACACCATCAGATACTTCTTTCTTTAATAGTAATGCTGTATCTTTATCACAAATATCAGATAAAGCCGCAAAATCACCATAAGAACTCATACGATCCGCACCACGCGCTCTGACATAAGCACATGCAAGCATAGATAATTCTTCATCACCTGTAAAATAGATTTTTCTTTCCACTTCACTTAATGGTGTTCCAATTGCGGCACCTGCAGGACTAACATGCTTGAAACTTGCGGCACTTGGATAACCTGTTGCTTCTTTGAGTTCCTTAACAAGTTGCCAACTATTTAAGGCATCTAGGAAATTGATATATCCAGGCTTACCATTCAATACAGTTACTGGTAATTCTTGATTATTTAAGTAAATACGCGCTGGTTTCTGATTTGGATTACAACCGTATTTTAATGCGATTTCTTTTGTCATAAATGCCTCTCCTATTGGTTCTTATTAAAGATGATTGTTTTTACTTCATCACTTCCTGGTTCAATCTGTGTTACATATAGTGAAATCTTATTATCTTCATTCAAACTTTCCCACACGTGTTGTGCAAATGTTTCAAATGGTTCTTTAACTAACTGAACGAGAACTGGTTCACCTTCAAATGAAGGAAGTGGATTTACATCATCTTGATAGGTGTGGATGATACGTCCATTTCCTGGTAACTCATCTGTATAGTCAAAGAAGTATCGACGTGTACTATTTGGATTTCCCTCTGCACTCTTTACAATTGACATCTGATAGTTAAATCCATTTACCACTGCAGAAATGCGTGGTGTATAGTTTGGTTTGTCTGGTTCAAATGTACGTAGACGTAAAGCTTCCTCAAAAGTTTTACCTTCCTGCATATTTTCATAAATTGTATCTGTTTGATCACCATTTGTAACAATTAATGTATTTTCTAATTTTCTTACTGGAGAATAGATAATCAAAGAAGGGTCTACTAATTTTGAAATATCATACGCTTCTGTACGAATACCATCCTTTGTTTCTGTAAAGATTCGATTTCTACTATTTTCACTACGTCCCATAATGAAGTATGCGATACGCATCTTTTTGCCACATGGTGTACGTGCAATTACAATTCCTCTTCCCGGATAGCTTTTACTTCCTAGGTATTCATATAAGTCTTTTGTCTGCATGTTATATCCCTTCTATTTCTTTCGCAATCATTTCTGTTGCTTGTGGTAGTAATTTCCACTCAGCTTCTTCCATGACTCTTTGTTGTAGTATTTCTGCTGTATCTGATGGTAGGATATCTACTGCTTTTTGAAGTAGAATCTTTCCACCATCTGGAATTTCATTCACGATGTGTACTGTAGCACCTGTCACTTTTACACCATATGCAAGTGCTGCTTCATGCACTTTCAATCCATAATATCCTTTCCCACAAAAGGAAGGAATTAAAGATGGATGAATATTGATAATACGATTTGGATATGCACGAATGATTGTCTCATCCAAAATCGAAAGATATCCTGCTAGCACAATCATATCTATTTGATTTGATTGTAGCTGTTTTAATAGTGCATTTGAAAATTCTTCTTGCGTTACATAGTCACGCTTTGCGATAACGCAATGATTAATCCCTGCATTTTCAGCACGTTGTAATGCATAGACATCTGGTTTTGATGAAATTACTAGTTTAATCTTACCATGTTGTAATACATTTCCTTGTGCATCAATCAGTGCTTGTAGGTTTGTACCTCCACCTGAAACAAGTACTGCGATATTTATCATTCGTGGATAACGACCGAATGGTCGCCCTCTTTCATTACACCGATTTGGTATGCGTCTACATCATTCTGCTTTAGGATTGATATTGTCTTTTCAACATCTTCTGGGGATACAATCACTACCATACCAATACCCATGTTAAAGGTATTAAACATATCATGTTCAGGAATATTCCCTTTTTCTTGTAATAAGTTAAAGATTGGCAAGATTGGCCAACTACCCTTTGTAATACTTGCGCTTAGTGTTTCGTTATATGCACGTGGTAAGTTTTCATAGAACCCTCCACCTGTGATATGTGCAATAGATTTAACATTCACTTCTTTTAAAACATGCATTACAGGTTTTACATATAATCTTGTTGGTGTTAATAATGTTTCACCTAGAGGTTTTCCTAATACATCTGCGTAATCTTGTAATGTAGTACCTGCATCAATATCAAAAACCTTACGAACAAGAGAGAAACCATTGGAATGTACTCCACTAGAAGCTAGACCAATCATAACATCGCCTGCTTTCACATTATTTTTATCAAGTATCTTTTCTTCATCTACGATACCAACTGTAAAGCCCGCAAGATCGTATTCATCTTCTGGATAGAATCCTGGCATCTCTGCAGTCTCTCCACCAATGAGTGCACAGCCACTTTCAACGCAGCCATCTGCGACACCCTTTACAATCTCCGCTATCTTTTCAGGATTATTTTTTCCACATGCAATATAGTCTAAGAAGAAGAGTGGTTGAGCACCTGCACATACAACATCATTGACACACATCGCAACACAATCGATACCGACTGTATCATGTTTATCCAATAACATCGCAAGCTTTAGCTTTGTGCCAACACCATCTGTACCAGATACAAGTACTGGTTTCTTCATACCAGTCATGTCTGGTGCAAATAAACCACCAAACCCACCGATAGAGTCTAAAACACCAGATGTTGTTGTACGAGATACATGTTTCTTCATGAGTTCTACTGCTTGATATCCAGCAGTTACATCAACACCGGCAGCCTTGTACGCATCGCTATAACTCTTCGTCATGTTTACTCTCCTTCTTTTCAATTTTCATTTCAAATTTTGATTTTTCAGAATGCTTAGGGATTGGTGCAGGATACTTCTCTGTAAAACATCCTGTACAGAAATCACAATCCGCATCCGATGCCATCTTTTTTACACCATCGACGCTTAAATATCCTAAGGAATCTGCACCGATAGATTTACATATTTCTTCTAAGTTCATTTGACATGCAATCAAGTTCTGCTTGGAATCAATATCTGTTCCAAAATAACATGGTGAAATAAATGGTGGTGCAGAAACACGTACATGTACCTCTGTAGCACCTCCATCACGTAATAGTTTTACAATACGAGCACTTGTCGTTCCTCGCACAATTGAATCATCCACCATGATGACACGCTTACCCTTTACAACAGAGGACACAACATGAAGCTTCATATTGACTGCATTTTCACGCTGTCCTTGTGTTGGTTGGATAAATGTACGTGCAATATAACGATTTTTAATAAAGCCCATACCATAAGGAATTCCAGATTCCTCCGCATAACCTTGTGCGGCATCCAATCCAGAGTCAGGCACGCCGATTACAACATCCGCATCTACTGGGTGTTCTATAGCTAGAATACGACCTGCATTACGTCTAGCCTCATGTACTGGCTGATGTTGGAGAATCGAATCACTACGTGCAAAATACACATATTCAAATACACACATATGAGGCTTTTCCTTACAGTGTGTCCGAATAGAATGCTCGATACCATCATGATCGATTACAACAATTTCTCCCGCATCAAGATCACGAACATAATCCACACCTACAGCCGCAAATGCACAAGTTTCAGACGCAAATACGATTCTTCCGTCTTTGTCTTTTCCCATCACCAATGGACGGAATCCCTTTTTATCTCTTACTGCAATTAGCTTTTCAGGTGACATCACAACAAGGCTATATGCACCTTCAATGCGATTCATTGTATTTTCAATTGCCTTTTCAATCGAA
>CALHUY010000004.1 GCA_938039295.1 uncultured Solobacterium sp. | reverse complement strand
GATCTGCACTATACACGCCATCTACACTATTCTTGGCCATTAAAATAACTTCTGCTTTAATTTCACTAGCTCTTAAAGCTGCTGTTGTATCGGTTGAGAAATATGGACTTCCAGTTCCTCCACCAAAGATAACAACTCTACCCTTTTCCAAGTGGCGAATCGCTCTACGCTGGATAAATGGTTCAGCAACCTTAGACATTTCAATACTTGTCATTACCCTTGTATCAACACCGATACCCTCAAGAGATGATTGTATTGCTAGAGCATTGATAACAGTTGCTAACATACCCATATTGTCACCTTGTACGCGATCAATTCCTAATCCTTCAACTACTTTTCCGCGAATGAAGTTACCTCCACCAACAACGATAGCAATTTGAATTCCTAATTTCTGTGCTTCTTTGATTTCCAAAGCAAGGTTTTGTAAGATGCTTGGATCAAAGTTCTTTTCATTCCCTGCTAAAGCTTCTCCGCTTAGTTTCAACAGAACTCGTTTATACATGATGTTTTTCCTCCATATGTATTTCTATAGTATTATAGCATTGCTAGAAAGAGTTTTCATTCCTTTTTATATATGTTTAAATGATTACAACGAGGTTACTCTATGACACAGTACGCAGTTGCCGATATTGGCTCTAATACCATCGTCTTATTGGTCTATGAGATGGTAAAACATTACCCTACAGCTATCTTACATATTTCTACTCCAGCACATTTAATTGACTATGTTGATGGAGATAGAATTATGTCAAAAGAAGGAATACAGAAAGCGACTGAAGTTTTACAATCTTATGCAGATAAACTTGATGAAATGCAAGTACAATATCGCTTTGCGGATATTACAGAACCTTGTCGCATTCAAAATAAAGAAGAACTTGTACAATCCCTTCAAACTACAGGATGGGATATCTACCCTCTTAGTGGAAATGAGGAAGCTCTCTATGACTTCTTGGGTACAAAGTACTCCTATCCAAATCTGACAAACGGTATTGCATTCGATGTTGGTGGTGGTTCTACTGAATTAATTTCATTTAAAAATGGTCAACCAATCGATGCGATGAGTTTCCCGCTTGGATGTGTACGTCTACGTCATCTACCAATTGACACTCCAGAATGTGAAAGAGAAATTCTTTCTGCACGTAGAAAATACCCTTCTCTAAATATCACTTGTGAGGAGTTGATTGGTATTGGTGGAACGATGCGTGCAGCAGGCAAAGTGTATCAAGCCCTCTTCCATGAAGAATTAACTATCGAAGTTACAAAACTACAAGAAATATTTGATAAGTTATGCATGCATGATTCTACTTTTGAAGAAGCCATGAAAGCAAATGTAGACCCTAGTCGTCAACCAGTCTTTCTTCCTGGATTACATATGATTTTAGAGATTGCTAGAATCTATCATGCTAAGCGTATACTCATATCAAAAACCGGTATCCGCGAAGGTTTCCTTCAGATTCGATTAGAAGAAAACAAGTTAATGTAGTAAAAAAACTCTTTACCTATTCGTAAAGAGTTTTCATTTTGCTAATTTGAATATTTAATACGCTTTGAAGCAACAATCACAACAAAGAATGCAGATAACAGTGTTAACAATGCGTATGACATCACATGACTATTATCACTTGTCTTTGGTGTTGTTGGAGGTGTTGGTGTAGGTGTAGGAGTTGGTGGATCGATTGGCTTTTTATTTGTAACTGTAAAGCCATCCGCAGCATTTCCTGTATATTCTACATCGAACTTCTTACCATCTAACTCAATGGTGTTAGCAGTTTCACCTACTTCTTTTACAGTATATGCAACTTCTGAACCATCATTGTTGTATTTCTGTAAACCTGTAAATAAGTGCTTCCAACTGTTCGCTTCGTTTAATTCAACTGTTTCAACTTCTTCACCATTTGCTAGTAATGTAACCTTAGTACTATCTGCAATATCTCCATCCCATTTCTTTTCAACTGGAATATCGATTAAATCAGTAGTATTTGTATTTGTAATCGTAAAGCCATCCTTATGGTTACCAGTGATTACAGTATTATATCCAGCAACTGGATCTTCTTTTACGTAATACTCATAGATAACAGGATCTTCACCTTCTACAGTATAGAATTCATATAAATCTTCGAAGGTATGTTTCCAATTATTTGCTTCATTTAATTCAACTGTTGCGACTTCTTCATCATGTTCTATTACTATATTCTTATAGAAACTCCAGTCAAATTCAACAGTCTTAAATTTACGACATAAAGTTACATTTACAGGTCCTTGAATCTTACCTTCCCACTTCTTTTGAACATTAATGTCAATAACAGAGCGGTTTACAATTGCGTTGATTACACGACCGCTAATTAGTTTATTAATATATTCTGTCTTATAGCCAGGAACAGGAACTTCCTCAACTGTATAAACAATCTCATGACCATCATTTTCATCGTATCTTAGGTAATCACGGAAATATCCAGTCCATCCATCTTCCTTCGTAATTTGCATTGTTCCTACAACAACGCCATCAGCTAAAAGATTAACTGTAATAGCATTCGGAACAGCTACGATAGACTTCTTTAGATTTTCTTCACGTCTTTCTTCAGCAGACATATCTTCTAATGCAGGATCTCCTGAAGTATCTTGTGCTCCTGCAAGCACATCACTATCAGCATCCAAAGCATCTGATTCAGCTAAGATTGTATCAAGTTCACTATCACTATATTCTCTTGAAGCATTTACCAATCGTTCTGTTGGATTCAAGCTAGCTGGACTAGGAGTTCCAGGAATAGCGAAAACCGGAATTTCATTCCACATTTTTCCAACTTCAATATCGATAAGTGATTTGTTTTCAAAGATAAATCCTGATTCCACATCACCTGTTAGGTCTGTCTTAAACTTAA
Source organism: uncultured Solobacterium sp. (assembly GCA_938039295.1). Taxonomy (GTDB): domain Bacteria; phylum Bacillota_I; class Bacilli_A; order Erysipelotrichales; family Erysipelotrichaceae; genus Bulleidia. The sequence continues at coordinate 1,240 of CALHUY010000004.1, read as the reverse complement.
AATTGCTCCAGCCATACAAATATGATTCAAAGAAATCTTGTTTTACAGTATATTCAATTTCCTTACCATTAGAGTCATACCTAGGTAAGTCATTGAAATCAACCTGCCATGCATTTAACTGGCTACTAATGTAGCCATTTACTTCTTCATAATTGTATGGGTCACGAACTTTATTAATTTTCTCTACACCATTCGCAAATAAACGAATAATGACAGATGGTTTATCATTTCCAGTCCAAGTACTTCTAACGAAAAAACTAACTTTCGCATTAGGATCAATCGCTGTACTTGGTGTTGTCGTAGGTGTTGGTGTCGGAGTAGCTACTGCTGGTGTACTACCAGGAGTAGATGTTGTAGTTGTTTCTGTTGCAGTAGAACCTGGTGTGGATGTATCAATCGCATTAACAGAATAGTTAACACTCAATAACATTATAAAAGCACACAAGATTACAAATATCTTTTGAAATTTCTTCATATTCATTTGATATAGCCTCCCCTGTTTTCATAAATGAGTGTGGACATCCTTAATTTCCATTCATAAATTGATATTTACAAGGAATAATCCTTAATAAACACACGTATTTCAGATAAAGAAACAAAGCTACATAAAGTACCACAATATTTATCTACAATATTCTACTTTGTAAAATATTTTATGTACACTGTAACGCTCACATCTTAAGATTTTCTTATAAAAGGTTGATTTATGTAACAAATATTACGGAAACGTTTATGTATTAGATACCATTTTTACATAATACTACAGCCTTCTATTTTCTCATTTTGTATTAAGTATACAACTAAATTCTATCGTTAATTATCACTTAAAACAACATAAGAAGTTGTATTTTTCAATTTATATGAATATAAAAAAAGAGAACAACTTGTGCGTTGTTCTCTCTGATTGAGCAATTTCTTACTTAGCCATTGCTGCTACTTCAGCAGCAAAGTCATCCTGCTTCTTTTCAATACCTTCACCTACGATGTACTTAACAAACTTAACAACTTCAGCGTTGTTTTCCTTTAAGTACTGACCGCACTTGAGGTTAGAATCTAAGAAGTATTCCTGGTCAACTAAGCACATATCCTGTAATGCCTTAGATAAACGACCTTCAACGATTCCAGCCTTAACCTTTTCAGGCTTGTTTGCAAGGCTTTCATCATTTGCCATGATTCCTTCTTGAACTTCACGTTCATGAGCTATAACTTCCTGTGGCATTTCATCACGTGATACATATGT
>CALHUY010000003.1 GCA_938039295.1 uncultured Solobacterium sp. | reverse complement strand
AGATAGCTATTGCAAGCATCTATGCGATGAATCCGAAAGTTTTAATTTTAGATGAGCCTTCAGCAAATTTGGATATGAAAGCAACATTTGATCTGTTTTTAATTTTGGAAAAATTAAAGAAAAAAGGAACAACAGTTGTTCTAATTGAGCATCGTTTGTACTATGCAAAATCTTTATTTGACCGTTTTCTTTTGGTGAAAGATGGAGAGATTGCACAGGACTTGAGTCGGGAAGAAGTTATCCATCTTGAAGGGGAGTTTTGGGATGAGAATGGACTAAGAACCCTTGAATTAGAAGAATACAGTATAAGTGAGAAGAAAGATTCATATCAATTAAATGATGAAAGTATCAACGGAAAAGGCTTGAAATTTTGCTATCCGAATGTTGCTAAGGATGGAAAGAAGCAAAAAGAGTACATTTTAAATCATCTTGATTTCAATATGGAGTGCGGAATAGCCATTGGTCTTATCGGCTTAAATGGTACCGGGAAAACCACCTTTGCAAGAGTGCTTTCAGGACTTGAGAAGATAGAAGAGGGAAAAATATGGGCGAGGAAAGATAAGTCGCTTAATCATAAAGATTTAATGGATATGTCATATTTTGTCTTTCAAGATTCAGACTATCAGTTGTTTTCGGAAAGTGTACTTGATGAAATGCTACTTGGTATTTCAAGTAAGGATAAAAAAGAAAATACTCAAAAGGCAAAGTCTATTTTGAGTGTACTTGGCTTAGACAAATACATTGATAAGCATCCGTTTGCTTTATCAAGAGGAGAAAAACAAAGACTGACAATAGCTTGTGGAATGATGAAACAGGCAAAGATTTTCATCTATGATGAACCAACATCAGGTTGTGATAAAGACTCAATGCTTTCCGTCGCAAAACTGATTGAAGAACAATTGAAAATTGGGACAACAGTTTTGGTAATAAGTCATGATTTTGAGTTTTTAGCAAACACAGTGAGCAAGCTATGGGTAATGGGAGATGGAAAAATAGAAACTGTTTTAGATATGAGTGAAAGTAATAAATTTCTCATATTAGACAAGATGAGAGGAGGTAGAGAGCTTGTCAGATAGAAAAACTATAGATCCGAGAATAAAACTTACTCTACTTCCAATTGTTGGATTTACGAGCTTTTTTATAAGCGATACAATTCTACTTTTTGTATTAATTATTTTTGCCTTTTTTCTATATTTATATAGCGGGATGTGGAAAAGAGCGTTACGCTTTATCTTGTTTTTTGTGCTTTTATACTGCATAGAGTTAGGGCTTGGAAAATTTTGTGAAGCAAGTATTGTATTTGCAATATATATGTTTATTTACTTTGCATCAAGAATGACCTTAATCGCTATGTTTGGTGGATATATAACAAAGACTACAAGTGTAAGTGAAATGCTGGAAGCGTTAAATAGAATGAAAGTACCAAGAAGCATTGGTATACCTTTTAGTGTTTTGCTTAGGTTTGTACCAACTATAAAAATAGAACTCAAGGCATTAAAAGAGAATATGAAGATTCGAGGAATTGTAACAAGCAGATTTTTCCCATTGCTACATCCAATTAAATATATTGAATATACGCTTGTTCCGCTTTTAATGAGAATGATTAAGATTTCAGATGAACTGTCAGCTTCAGCACTTATTAGAGGACTTGATAGTGATGAGAAGAGGGTAACATTAACAGAATTGCGGTTTAGAAAAACAGACTTAATGATTGGACTATTAGGAGCTTTGATGATTGCTCTTGTGATAGTAATACAGAAAATTTATTAGGAGGACTTTTATGAAAAACAAATTGAATGGTCGTGATTTTATTACAATCGGAATCTTTAATGCAATTGGAATTGTCATATACATGGCGGTTGCATTTGCTATGGCAACAACAGTTATTGGAGGATTTATTGCTTCAGGAGTTAGCTTTATGGTAGCTGCTACCGTTTATATCCTTATGGCTTTGAAAGTTAAAAAGAATGGCGTATTTACAATATCAGGAACGCTTCTTGCTTTAATTGCATTGTCAGGAGGACATTTGCCTCATGCAGTCTTTGCTGTAATCGGTGGAATTATATGTGATTTGATTATAGGAAATTATGAGAGCAAGGGACGAATGATTATTGGATATGGGACATTTGCATTAGCAGATTTTTTAGGAACAGTAATTCCTGTAATTTTATTCGGAACAGCTTCTTTTGTGGAAAGAGCATCAAAATGGAAAATGAGCGAAGCACAAATAAATGAAGCATTATCTTATTTCAAAGTTTCGTGGGCAGTAGGATTTGGCTTGATAACTTTTGTTCTTGCTTGCATAGGAGCATTTGTTGCAACAAGGATACTTAAAAAACATTTTGAAAAAGCAGGAGTGATTTAATCAATCTTTGTTTATGAGGGAAAAATGGATTAAATAATGGAGAAAATAAAATGCCAAAAGAATATTATCTTTATGTCAACGGATAAAGGGTTAAAGTCAGCGAATATATATAGTTTATTGTCGAGAAAAGAACACGAAAAGTATTTAGAGCAGGTGGGCAAGAAAAACCACTTGTTCTTTTTTTCATCATTGGATCATGTGGAGGCTATAGAGTTGATACAAAAGATATAAATTTAGAAATTCTGCATTTCAAGCATTTTTATAAGCATTTTGTCTTCGATAAAGATGAAGAAGGATATGTCAAAAAGACTCAGAAAAACTACACGGACGTAAGAGTAGTTCTGCAACTGGTATGAGAAAACACAAAAAAATAATTAACTCATTTTGTACTTTCTACAAGAGTAGCTTAAAAGACCACTCTTTTTTTTAAGAAGTAAGTACATAAAAATTTTAAATATTATTAATAATACAAAATCTGATCTCCGAAAAGCAGAAGTCCAGACTTCCGAAAATCGGAGAGTAACTATGATAATATTAGTAATATTGAGTTAAGAAATAATAATTTTAGAAAGGGAGTAATTTGAACACAAGTTATTTTACAGGGTCACCCCGACCCTGAGTGATTTTATAGTGCCATAAAAAATAACCACTCGTAATGAGTGATTATTTTAGCAGTTCATCAATGTTTCGTTTTGAATATAGAGGCCTACGAACTTCCATAGTGTCATCAATTACTACATAAAAATCGAGAAGTTTCTTACATTGATTCTATAGTAGGGATGATTCCTAATCTTTGATGATTGATAGGGAGCAAAGCTAAGAGGCATTTCAAGTCTTTTAACAATTGCCAGTTCTATATCATCAACTAAACGGTGAGACGCACTGGGATTTTGTAGCGTATTGGTTATATAATCAGTGACTTCAAGTAAATCTTCTTCAAATAACGGAAGAAAAGTTAATTTATAGCTTTGTTTGTTCATCAATTCTGTTTCTTACTTTATCAAAGACATCAGATTTAGAAAGGCGAATAGAAGAGTTTGTTGCAAATGTATCTGCTTCATCGAGCTTTCTTTCAACATCATCTGTAAGTGCAGAGTATTGTTCAATGCTCATAAGTACCATCGTTCCATAACCATTTTTAGTAAGGAATACCGGAGTGTTGGAATCTATAACAGTTTCTTCAATTTCTGGGAATTTGTTTCTTAAGTCAGAAACTGGACGAATATTAATCATAATATTGACCTCCTTTGACTATCAATATAATATCATAATTCTATCTTAATTATAATAGATATGAGAGATATGAATCATACCTTGGAGAATGGGATAGGGTATCTTATTTAGAATAAAGTAGTTATATCCATCATTGTCATACATAACAATGATGGATATTTTTTGAGCACATCACCTCTTTTATGTTATTATGTATATACAAATTGTATTTACAAAGGAGTGATTAGGATGGCTAGTACACAAGTAGTAAATTTTCGTGCTGATTCAATATCTTATCAGAAGACAAAAGAAATCTTAGAGGATGAGAAAATTACAGTTTCGGATGTGCTGAATGCAGCTCTTCGAAAAATCGCAAATGGCACAGTAGACGCGAAGGAATTTGTTTCCAGCGATTTAAAGGATACACAGTATCATGTAGCTTTTGAGGATTTAAAGAAAGAAATTTTAGCTGGACATCAAGAAATTAGTGAGGGAAAGGTCACTTCTCTAGCTGATGTGAGAAAGGAATTCAATCTTGACTAATTCAAAACGGTATTCTGTTTTCCTTGCGGATATCGCAAAGAAAGACTTATGTGATATTCATAACTATATTGTTGTAAATTTTTATAGTCAGCAATCTGCTGATGGAAAAGTAGATTTAATTTTAAGTGCTCTTGAAACTTTGGAAATGTTCCCAGAAGTTTGTCCTTTGGTTTCAAGTAGAGGATATGGTGAGATTACTAATGATGGCAAATCTTACCGATATATGCCAATAGAAAACTATTTAGCATTTTATTACATTGAGAATCACAAAGTGTTTGTGGCTCGTATCTTAAATGCAAAACAAGATTGGGCTAAGATTTTTTATAAATAAAATAGTAGATAAAAGTAGACTTATATTTTAAGATGCAAGAATTTGTGAAGTATAAGAGATGTTAATATAGGTGGTGATACATTGAAAGTTGAAATCAAAAAAGTAAATTCATATGATGATGAACGGGCTGAATTAAGTGTTGTTGAAGTAACGGATACAATTCAAAGTGCAATCGATACACTTGAAAATAACTGTCGTGTGATCACTGCTCGCTATAATGGTCAGACTGTCATGTGTCAGATTGATAAAATTTATTATATTGAATCTATAGATAAGAGAACCTATATCTATACAAAGGATAATACGCTTGAAGTTTCATATAGACTATATGAACTAGAAAGTGAATTGACTCGTAATTTCTTCAGAGCTGCCAAGGCGATGATTATTAATATTCGAAAGATTAAATCTGTTAAATCTGAAATTAATGGCAGGATGACGGCAGAACTTTTAAATGGAGAACAAGTTATTATCGCAAGAAGTTATGTGAAAGAATTAAAAGAAAGGCTAGGAATCTAACATGCAAAAGTTAAAAATTATTTTTCATCAAACGGTTATGATTTCGGCTGCTATTCTTTTTGGAATTGGAATACAGATGATTCTTCAACATTATATCTCAGGTGCAGAGTCATTAACTTTAAGCTGGAATGTTCCTATTTCGATATGTTTAACTGGATTTTTATGTTCACTTCCAACTTACTTTCTCTTAGATTTAGATAGTTTGAAGAAGGATGTAATGTGGATGAGAATAGTAATCCATTTTATATCAGTTGGTGGCATTGTAGTGTTATGTGGTTATTTATTTGATTGGTATGGCTCATTATTTAATGTCCAGTCAATTCTAGTGATGTATAGTATTATCTATATTTTTGTATGGTTTGTTACTGCATGGATTGCGAAGTCTGATGAGATTAAAATCAATGCGGCTATCAAAGATATGCAAGATTTAGAATGATTATTAAATAATGAAATAGATGTTTTTAAAGAAAAAGTGCAACTCAGTAGCCTGTATATGCAGGTTGGTAGAGTAGCACTTTTTTTATTATTTCACAATGGTAAGATGCTTTCAGACAAAGAAATTTAGAAGGAGTGATTACGATGAATGCAATTACAGTAAAAAACTTAACAAAGAAATATGACAAAAAGATTGCAGTGGATCATATCTCATTTGAGGTAAAAGAAGGAGAGTTCTTTGCATTTCTAGGAGAGAATGGTGCAGGTAAATCTACAACGATAAATATGTTATGTACAATCTTCAATAAAACTGAAGGTGATGTGGAAGTATTTGATTATAAACTCGGAAAAGATGATGACAAGATACGAGAGAACATCGGTATTGTTTTCCAAAACTCTGTATTAGATGGAAAGTTAACGGTAAAAGAAAATCTTCTAACAAGGGCATCTTATTATGGTATTGGAAAAGATGAAATATTACAGCGTTTGAATCCATTAATGCAGGCATTTGAACTGGATAGTATCTGGAATCAAAAGTATGAAAGATTATCTGGAGGCCAGAGAAGAAGAGTTGATATTATTAGAGCTCTTTTACATAATCCAAAGATACTCTTTCTGGATGAACCAACAACTGGGCTTGATCCTATGTCTAGAAAAGTAGTATGGGAGTATGTTGACTATCTTCGTAAGGAAAAGCATATGACAATATTCCTTACAACACACTACATGGAAGAAGTAAGAGATGCTGATCGAGTAGTAATTCTAGATAAAGGACATATTGTGGCGAATGATACTCCAGCTGGTTTAAAGAATAAGTATACAAATACAAAATTGATTTGGTACACGCAACAGGATAGTGAAAATGAGAAGTTAATCAGCGACTTTAAATATACGTATGAGGTTGACCACTATATCGTGAATCTAGAATCACAAAAGGAATTCAACCTAACAGAATTCTTATATCTAAATCGCCATCAAATTACGGATTATGAAGTCGTAAAAGGAAGTATGGATGACGTATTCCTAAACTTAACAGGTAGAAAGCTTGGTGAATAACATGAGAGGATTTTTAGGACTGACAAAAAGAAATTTATTATTATTTTTTAAAGATAAGCAATCAATACTATTTTCGTTACTAACATCAATGATTGTACTGGCATTATATTTATTATTCTTGAAAGATACATTTGTAAGTGCGATGGATAGTGCAATCAATCAATTCCCGGGATTATCTTCACTCATTGATGAAAATGATAAAGACATGTTTGCAAATTTAATCTTGTTAACAGGTATACTGGGTTCTGCAATGATAACGGTTCCTTATAACTGTTTGATTACTCTTGTAAAAGATAGAGAAAACAAGGTAGATTACGATATCCTTGCAACACCACTTAAAAGAGGACAAATTATTTTGTCTTACTTTGTATCCGCTGCTTTTTCTTCGGTGATACTAACTGGGATTATTCTTGCGATTGGCTTAACTACTATTTGCATGCATGGTGATGTCTATTTAGGCACAATTGATATTCTGAAAGCATTCGGTGTTGTAGCGTTAGGGTCTATTTCTGCAACTTCAATCTTCATGATTGTAGTGCTGTTCCTTAAATCTGTTAGTGCTAGTGGAGCATTCTTTGGCTTATTATCTGCAGTATCAGGATTTATCATTGGTGCATATATTCCTATCTCACAGTTTTCTGAAGCTATACAAACTGTATGTAATATCTTTCCTGCAAGTCAGATAACAATCGTATTGAGAAATGTCTTAATCAATGGATTACTAGAGCATATGAATACAACTTTAGATGGAGTTGATCAAGGAATGTTTGTGACAAGCATCAAAGAACTATTCTCATTTAAAGCTAGATTATTTGATGGCTTCTTTGATATGAGCCAAATGTTAGTCTACATCGTAGTGTCTATTGTGATATGTATTGTAGTGCAGATTCTTGTTTATTCAAAAACATATAAGAAGGCTTAGTGATAACGAATAAAAAACTAACTTAGAATCATATCTAGGTTAGTTTAGTTTTATTATTAAGAGATTGATGGAGTGTTCCATCCGCTCTTTCTATACGCAAGTGGTGTACAACCATATTCTCGTAGGAATAGTCTATTGAAATAACTCTGGTCAAAGAAACCACAACTTTGTGCTATTTCTGAAACACTATTAGTGGTAGAACGTAGTAAATGTAGACTGATTTCTAAGCGATGCTTATTTAAGAAGTTCATTGGAGATAGATGAGCATACTTCTTAAAGATCTTTGCACACTGGCTACGACTTACATTGCCTGCGTGAGCGATGTCATCTAAAATAATTTCTTCGTTAAAGTGATTGTAGATATATTCAATCATTTTTTGTTGGATAAATGCGTTATTCTCCATCGGTGGTTTTTTAGGCTCATTAACATATGTCAGATATATTTCATGGAATAAAAGATGTAGTAGAGCGATTAATCGTAACTCATAACCACTCGGTAAGGTATGCAGGAGTTCTTCAATATCTGTAATTAATTTCGCAATCTTAGCTGCTGCACCGCTATTTCCATCAAAACTAATATGTGAGAAAGAGTTATCCTCTATCATAGGTTTTAGATATTTTTGATAGATGAGTGGATTTTGCATTAGAAGACTAACACCAACATTTAATACTTTATAAGCACATCTAGCCTCACCATTTGCGCAGATTCTATGCATTTGTTTATGGTTAATCAGACAAACATCTCCTGCACGAAGTTCAAAGTTATCTTCTCCTGCCGAACATATTACAGTCCCACTATTAATGACGATAATTTCAACATTATCGTGTAAATGAAGTATTTCACTATGCATTTCTCGTAAAGCAACATTTTCGAGTTCTACCTGTACAGGTAAACTCTCATTCTGGAAAATAATCGTATCCATAGAATTTTCTCCTATTATTATCGCAAATAATACAATGATTTATGTAAATTATAGCAGATAATATCATTAATCAAAGATACATGTTCAAAAATAAATGAAAGGAGAATTTGAATATGGAAGAAATTAGAGAAAGAATGCCTTTAATAGGAGAAGATGCTCCTGCGTTTAAGGCGATTACAACACAAGGGGAGATTAACTTCCCTGAAGACTACAAAGGAAAATGGGTAATTCTATTTTCACATCCAGCAGACTTTACACCAGTATGTACAACAGAATTTATGACATTTGCTTCAATGATTGATGAATTCAAGGCAATTAATACTGAATTAGTTGGTCTTTCAGTTGACTCACTCTATGCACACATCGCATGGTTACGTAGAATTCAAGAACTTGAGTGGAAGGATATGAAGCATGTGAATGTTACGTTCCCTCTTATTGAAGATATCCGCATGGAAGTTGCCAATAAATATGGAATGATTCAACCAGGTGCTTCTAATACACAGGCTGTTCGTGCTGTATTTGTAGTAGATCCTAACGGTAAGATTCGTACAATTTTATACTACCCGCTATCAACTGGAAGAAACTTTGATGAAATTAAGAGAATTATTCTCGCACTTCAAAAAGCAGATTCAGACCAGTGCGCTACACCTGCAGATTGGCGTCCAGGGGATGATGTCATTGTTCCAACAGCTGGAAGTTGTGGTACTGCTAGAGAACGTATGGAAAACCAGAATGAAGATCAGTATTGCTTAGACTGGTTCCTATGCTTTAAGAAGAGTAAGTAAAAATAGATCTAAACAGAGTCATGTTATAAATACATGGCTCTTTTTTGTGATAGATTCTAATGAAAATAGTATTTTTGTATGAAGTTTCAATAGAGATAACTAAAAATAGTAAAGATGCATACAAAATGATATGAAGTGAAGTAAAATATATGAAAGTTAAGATATGTATAGATTTTTATAAATCAGGAGGTTTTTATGCCTTTACAAATTGTCCGAAATGATATTACAAAAATGAAGGTTGATGTAATTGTCAATGCTGCAAATAAATCTCTTTTGGGTGGCGGTGGTGTTGATGGTTGTATTCATCGTGCAGCAGGACCAGAATTACTTGCAGAATGTAAGTTGCTAAATGGATGTGAAATCGGAAGTGCTAAGATTACCAAAGGCTATCAATTACCATGCATGTATGTAATTCATGCTGTTGGACCACGATGGGTAGATGGAGGCCATCATGAAAAAGAATTATTAGAGTCCTGTTATGCAACTTCATTACATTTGGCAAAGGAATATGGTTGTAAGTCTATTGCATTTCCTTTAATATCTTCTGGAATTTACGGATATTCGAAAGCCCAAGCATTAAGAGTTGCAGTTGAACAAATTAGAAAGTTTCTTTTAGATAATGAGATGACGGTTTATCTTGTAATATTTGATCGTAAAGCTTATGAGATAGGAGATAAATTATATTCTGATATCGAATCATATATTGATGATCAATATGTAGATGAGCATTCTGATTCTTTATCTTTGCAAAGAACTAGATTTGTTGAGCTTGAGCATGCATGTTTGAAAGAAGAATCAGCACCATTAAGTTCTGCTGAACAGAAATCATTAACGGATTGGGTTAATAATATTGATGAAAGCTTTTCGGAAATGTTATTAAGAAAAATTGATGAGAGTGGTATGAGTGATGTGGAGTGTTATAAGAAAGCAAACATTGATAGAAAACTCTTTTCAAAAATCCGTTCAGATAAATTATATAAGCCATCCAAAGCTACAGTTATTGCATTTGCTTTAGCACTAGAGTTATCGTTAGAAGAAATGCAGGATATGCTTGCAAAGGCTGGATTTGCATTATCACATTCAAGTAAGTTCGATTTGATTATCGAATACTTTGTAAAACAGGGCAATTACGATGTATATGAAATCAATGAGGCATTGTTTGCGTTTGATCAAAGTTTGATTGGTGGATAAAAATGTCGCTTTGTAAGTGACCATTACATCTAAATATATAGATACACTTAAACCATACAAAAGGTAAACACCTTAGGAGGTAAGTGTATGAAAAAGAATTTAACAGAACTAGTATTTATTTTGGATCGTAGTGGCTCGATGCATGGATTAGAGAATGATACAATTGGTGGCTTTAACGCAATGATAGAAAAACAGAAGAAAGAGGAAGGGGAAGCCCTGATTTCCACAATACTGTTTGATCATAACAGTAAAGTGATTCACGATAGAGTCGATGCAAAAGAAATACTTCCAATGACAGAGAAAGATTATGTTACAGGAGGATCAACAGCACTCTTAGATGCAGTAGGCAACGCGATTTGCCATATTATGAATATTCATAAGTATGCGCGTAACGAAGATGTTCCAGAACATACGATGTTTATTATCACAACGGATGGCATGGAAAATTCTAGTCATAGCTATGATTATGGCAAGGTAAGACAACTAATAGAATTACAAAAAGAAAAGTATGGCTGGGAGTTTGTGTTCTTGGGTGCAAATATTGATGCGATTGATGTGGCTAGTCACTTAGGGATTGATGAGAGTAGAGCAGTAAATTTCAACTGTGATAGTGCAGGTACTGCATTAAATTATGAGGTTCTTGGTGAAGCAATTGGTACATTAAGAAGATGCAACTTTGTGAATGAGAATTGGAAAGAACGTATCGACGAAGATTTTCATAAACGTGGTAAATCTCATAATAAATAATATCGATGAGGGTCAGAGTATAATTACTCTGCCTTTTATTATGTAAAAAGAGTATATTATATTTAGATATATTTATTGGATTTATGGGATACAGTCTAATAGGAGGGTTATAGATATGGATAATCTAATATGGCTGAGTATAATGATTCCTACCAGTCTTCTGTTTACATGTATTGGGATATATGCATGGATGAGAAAGAAACCGATGTGGTTTTGGGCAGGTGATACTGTATCTGAAGATGAGATTACGGATGTTCGTGCTTATAATCAAGCAAATGGAATTATGTGGCTTTGTTTCTCGTTGTCACTCTGGGTAGGGACAATAATTGGTGTATGTCATAATATAATTCTAGGCGCAAATATTTTACTTGCAGATAGTACAGTTGGATTAGTCCTTATGATGATAACGTATACATTCATTCGTAAAAAGTATAAAAAGATATAGTAATGATTGATATTTACTAATTTATAGAATAAATATGCGTGCATGTGTTCTTTTTTCTGGTCATTGACTACGATACTTTTAACTCGAAAAAATTTATGAGATATCATTACAGTTACGTTGGAGTTAAGTGCTATAATGCATATAGCGAAAGTTATAAATTACGAGGTAACCTATGGACAAGAGTATTTCTAATAATAAAAAGGCATTCCTATATTCTATAATCACTGTTATATGCACATTTATTCTAGGTGGAATTATCTTTGTGATAGCACCAGAGAAATCTAATCCGCCAGCTAGTATTCTCTTTATATTGTTAAATCTCATTCCGATGATTATGGCATTTATATTCACGTATCAATCAAAAGAAGTTCGTGGATTATGGCAGTTTTTGGAGAAGGTATTCTGTGGTGAGGAACGTTCTATCGTTTGGTTGTTTGTTTTACTTGTGCCAGTTATTTATTATGGTATTTCTGTTGTATTAGGAAATGTAAAATTTACTGGTATGGCACTAGGTGCAGTGATTGCTTACTTTCCGTGGACATTATTTCAAGGTGGACTGGAAGAAGTGGGTTGGAGATGGTATCTCCAAGAACATCTTCAGTGTAAGAATTTTATTCTAAAAATGTTTGTCATATCGATTGTTTGGTTTGTATGGCATTTACCAATTTACAGATTACCGTGGATTACAGCAGGGTCAACAAATTATTTACTGTTTTATCTGATGATACTTGGAAATACATTTATGCTTGGTGCAATTAAGGAATTCTCCATGGGAGCGATACCATGCGTACTTGCACATATGTTGATTGATAGTCTAGCGATACTCATGTTAGTGAAAAGTACGCTTGTACCACTTATCATTCTCGTGATAATTGAAGTAATAATGTCGATAGTTGCTGTGTATTTCTTGAAACATAAAAGCATGAAATAATCCTATAAATGCAGAAGCTCATTGAGGGCTTCTTTTTATTTGTACAAATTTTAACTATTGACGATATACATAGCGTGCTATATATTTTTTTCCATGAAAAGAAAAATAGATTGTGGTGAGTATATTCACTGGATAAGTGATGTGTTAGAAAAGCGGACAGAATTATTATTGGCCAAGGGAGGTTTAACGCTATCTCAAATGATAGTTATTGAATCATTTCGCTATAGTAAAGATGGGTATCAAACCGTACAAGATATTCAGAATGCGCTACACGTTGCACAACCTACAGTAAGTGGACTTGTGAAGCGTATGGAGAAAAAAGGCCTTTTAAAACGTGTGGATTCAAAAGATAAACGTGAAAAAGTGCTTACTCTTACCGAAGAGGGAAAAGATGCAATTAATAACGCTAGAAATGGAATGGTATCAATAGAGGCAATTTTACTAGCAAGTTTAAATGAAGAAGAAATTGAACAATTCCGTAACCTATTAGATAAAATTTGGAATTCCTTGGATGAAGATAATTCAAGTAAAAAATAATATCTACGTCCTTAGATAATATTGAAACAAATTGCAGTAAAGTGATAAAATCTAAGTTAGATAAAACTAACTTAGATTTTTAATTATTGGAGGTGGAAAATATGAAGATAAATCATCTGCCAATTTTAGGTGTTGGACCGCTGTATGTTATCACTATTATTTTGCTGACAATCATTAGTATCATTCTTTCTACTACAGGAATTATTCCTATCATTACATTTACTAATTTACAATGGATATTTATTCTGACGGGTATTTTATGTTTCGTTATTGGAATTATACTATGGTTGAAGGCAGTTATAATAGATCGACTGGATGAACATATTATAAAGAATGAGTTGGTAACTACAGGTATTTATGCATATGTAAGAAATCCAGTATATAGTGCATTCATGTTTGTATGTACAGGAGTGCTGCTAATTTATGGAAATCTAATATTGCTATTATTACCAATCATCTACTGGGGGTTTATGACTGTACTAATGAAGTCAACGGAAGAAAAATGGTTAGAAGATTTATATGGACAAGAATATACCCAATACCTTCAACGCGTAAACCGTTGTATTCCATGGAAAGGGAAGAAGTCATGAATGATACAAGTTCCTTACAAGGAGTAGAAGATACATTGTACATCCCTTTATATGCGAGAATATATGCATCTAAGAGATTTCCTGATTATTTCTATGATGAAAAAGCATTATTACTTGAAGATAGCAACTCTCTAAAGACAATTGCGGAGAATACATTTGAGTATTTCAATATGGCTAGTGTTTGTAGACAGCAGACTATAGACAAAAAGATTATTTCATTTTTAGAAAATAACCATGCATGCAATGTTGTATTTCTGGGTGCTGGCTTAGAAACAGCATACTTCCGTATTAGAAATGATGTTTCTAACTTCTATGAAGTAGATTTGGAACATGTAATTGCATTGAGAGAAAGACTTCTCGGTCATGGCAAAAACGAGAAACTCATCGGTTGTGATATGTTTTCGATGGAGTGGGTTAAATACTTAGATACTACTAAACATACATTGATTGTTTTAGCAGGTGTATTTCAATATTTTACAAAAGAGAGAATTATTCATTTTATCCGTCAAATACAAAGCAGCATTCCAAAATGTGAAATGATATTTGATGCGACAGATAGTATTGGGTTAAAGCGTGCAAATCAATTTGTTAGAAGAACTGGTAATTTGAATGCTGAGATGTATTTTGCAATAGATAATCCATACGAATTCGCAAAAGATGCAAACACTAAGCTACTTAGTGTAAGTGGATTTTTTGCAGATGCTCTGAAACAATGTAGAGGATTAAAACTAATAACCAAGATTATTATGTTTTTTTCAGATAGATTAAAACGAACCATGGTAATTCACTTGCGTTTAAATCAATAAATATTTAAGAAGTATTTCAGTGCTGAAATACTTTTTATAATATTGGTAGTTTAGGTATAATAATGAAAATGAATGAGGTTACATTATGAGTACAACAATCAATATTTACTACACAGGCAAAAATGGAAATGCAAAGAAGTTTGCAAGTGAGATGGAATCTAGTGGTTTAACTCAGAAGATCCGTGCAGAAGATGGAAACTTACGATATGAATATTTCTATCCAATAAATGATGATGAAACAGTATTATTGATTGATTCTTGGAAGAATCAACAGGCAATTGATATTCATCACGCTTCACCAATGATGGTAGAGATTGCAAAATTGCGCAATAAATATGATTTATATATGAAAGTTGAAAGATATGTTTCAGATGATACGAATGAGAATATTGATCATCAATTCATTAGACAATAGGAATATTTTAAAAGAGGTGGTATAAATTGATATGTTAAAAGAAATTACTTCTTTAGATGGATATGAAACATTTATCGAGGAAATATGTAGTGATTCAAACTATGTTGACCCTCATTATTTGTATGATCATAATAATCTGTATAATGCTTTTGAGAAAAGAGACCAACATGTATATGCAAATATTAATGATGGTAATATTGATGGGATATTTGTATTGCTGATTTTACCGAATGAAAAATATATTGAAATGATAATTGGATTATCAAAATCTGAACATGCATACAATGAACTATTTAAATATTTGGAGAAGGATTATAAAGGATATCGTTGTGACTTTGTTATAAATCCTAAGAATATCTTGCTTAAGAATATACTTATTTCCAAAGATGCGAAATTTGAAAATGAACAGCAACGTATGATAGCTAGATTATCGTCGCATAGAGAGAATCTGCTAGATATACAACTCTATAGTGAACAGTGGAAACAGGCATATATCAATATGCACGTTAAGGAGACTTACTGGACAGCAGAGAAGGTGTTATCTGCATTCGATCGATTTAGAGTATTCTTGGCAATTCATCAGGAACAGCTAGTTGGATATTTAGATGTTACATATACATACAAACAAAACGAGCCATATAGTCTAATTGTATTACCTGAGTATCAAAACTTAGGATATGAACAAGCACTGTTATCAAAAGCCATTCAAATGAATGGAATGAACACAATGATGACCTTGGTGGATGTAAATGCGAAGGAAGAAATCAGAATTTATGAAGAAGCTGGTTTTGAGGTAATCAAAGGACAGAATAGTATCTTTGCAACAATTACAATTTGAGATGAATAATCTAATAATAAAGGACTAGAATTGAAAGAGAACTAAACTTATACTATGATGTAAAAGATAAATAACATGGTGACGAGATGAAAAAGAAGAGTTCATTTGTATTTACAGGCGATATTGGCTTTGATAAATACATGGATAAAAAATGGGAAGACAAGCATCTGATTACAGATGTTGTTTTGCGCTTTTTGCATAGCGGTGATCATGTTGTAGCAAATGTGGAAGGAGCACTCATTGACTTACCACCACAAGATGATACATCTGGTGTTAAACAACTTATTCATGCAATGAATCCAAAGGCAATTAAAGTGTTGAATAACATGCATGCAGATGTGTGGAGTTTATGTAATAATCATATCTTAGATGCTGGTGAAGAAGGTGTAGCACAAACATTAAAACTTGCAAAGGAAAATCATGCTCAAACAGTTGGTGCAGGCATGAATATTGATGAAGCTGCTAGACCATTGTTGTTTGATGAAGCGGGTGGAATTGGTTTGTTCAGTGTTGGTTATCGTAGAGGTTGTAAACCTGCGGATGTAAATCATGCTGGATGTCTTCTTTGGAATGATATGGAGCGTATCCAGAAAAATATTGATGAAATCAAAAAGACATGCCGTTGGTGTGTGATTGTTTGTCATGGTGGAGAAGAGTTTACTTCGCTTCCATCATCCTATACAAGAGACCGTTATCATCAATTCTTAGAGATGGGTGCAGATGTTGTGGTATCACATCATCCGCATGTACCAATGAATTATGAGACTGTTGGGGATAAAGTGATTTTCTATTCCCTTGGAAATTTTATTTTTGATACAGATTATCAACGTGCACAATACAATACAGAGCATGGTATCTTGGTTAAAATCAACTTTACTGAACAGAAGTTTACTTGGGATGCTTGCGGTATTCGTATCAATCGTGAGTTAGAACATGTACGTTCTGCAAAATTACCTGATATTTTTGTGGATGTGCAAGCAGATGAATATAAATGTTTGGAAGCACTCGCAGCTAAGATGATGATTTCTGCATATAAGAGACAGTTAATTTACTTGAATCCAAAGGAATATCAGAATGCAAGTGAAAAGAAGTGGGAAGAAAACTTCTTGAATCCTAAGCGAAGTGGTCGTGTAGAGGGAGAAGCACTTGATTTTCAAATCATTTATCCACTAGCCACAAAGGCTGAAGATGGAGAATGGAAGAAGAGTAAACTAACCAAAGTAGTAAAGTATATTCAAAAGCAAATATAAATCCTTAAAGCATCGCTATTATGGCGATGTTTTTATGTCGGTATTCTATTTATAAAATCAGGGTTAAATCTAAGTCAATCAGGCAAATCTTCTGTATGTTTATTTCAAAAAAGTTGTGGTATTCTAGTAATGAGGTTTAAATCGAAAAGGAGTAAAAATATGACAGATTTATCACCACTACAAAAAGCTAGATATCAGTATGCACCAAAGCTTCCAAAGATGCTAAGAAACGGTATCTCTGAGATTTCAGTTTTGGAAGGGGAAGAGACAACAAGCGTTGCTGATCAAGAAAAGATCAAGGCTTTATTCCCAAATACTTATGGTAAGAAGGAAATTACATTCCAAAAGGGACAGAATACATCCGTAGCTAAGAAGCAGGTTGTAGGTGTAATCCTTTCTGGTGGACAGGCACCTGGTGGACACAACGTAGTGTGCGGTCTATACGATGCTTTAAAGGCAACAAATCCTGAGAATGTATTATATGGATTTAAGAAGGGTCCAAGTGGATTACTTGAAGATGATTATTTAATTTTCGATGATGCTTATATCGATCAGTATAGAAATACTGGTGGATTTGATATCATTGGTTCTGGTAGAACAAAGCTTGAAACAGAAGAGCAGTTCGCAGTTGCGGCTGAAGTTTGTAAGAAGCATGGTATCACAGCGATTGTTATTATCGGTGGTGATGACTCCAATACAAATGCTGCTGTTTTAGCTGAGTACTTTGCAGCACATGATGCTGGTGTACAGGTAATTGGTTGCCCTAAGACAATCGATGGTGACTTAAAGAATGAAGATATTGAATGTTCATTTGGTTTTGATACAGCTACTAAGACATATAGCGAAGTAATCGGTAACATTGAAAGAGATGCTAACTCTGCTAAGAAGTACTGGCATTTCGTTAAGGTAATGGGACGTTCTGCTTCTCACGTTGCACTAGAATGTGCATTGCAGACACAACCAAACGTTTGCTTAATTTCTGAAGAAGTTGCTGCAAAGAAGATGTCCTTATCACAGATTGCAAACTATATCGCTGACTCTGTAGAAGCTAGAGCTGCTAAGGGTATGAACTTCGGTGTTGCAATTATTCCTGAAGGTGTAGTTGAATTCGTTCCAGAGTTCTCCGCATTAATCGCTGAAATTAACGAATTACTTGCTGGTAGTAAGGCAGAAACATTCAATGCTTTACCAAACTGGAAAGAAAAGTATGCATTTATCGAAAATGGATTATCTAAGGAAGCAATGTCAGTATTCGCAATCCTTCCAGAAGGAATCCAACAGCAGTTATTCTTAGAAAGAGACCCACACGGAAACGTACAGGTATCTCTCATTGAATCTGAGAAGTTATTCTCTGCTATCGTTAAGGATAAGTTAGAAGAAAGAAAGGCTGCAGGTTCTTACAAGGGTAAGTTCAATGCATTACACCACTTCTTCGGTTATGAAGGAAGATGTGCGTTCCCATCTAACTTTGATGCAGACTACTGCTATTCATTAGGTTACAACGCATTCATGTTAATCCAATACGGATATAATGGATACTTGTCAAAGGTTTCTAACCTATCTAAGTCAGCTGATGAATGGGTAGCTGGTGGTATGCCAATCACTAAGATGATGAACATCGAAAGAAGACATGGTGAAGACAAGCCAGTTATCAGAAAGGCTCTTGTTGAACTCGATGGTAAGCCATTCAAGTTCTTCGAAGCACACAGAGAACAGTGGGCTAAGGAAACATGCTACACATACCCAGGTGCAATTCAGTACTATGGACCAGCTGAGGTTTGTGATCTAACAACAAGAACATTAGCTCTTGAAAAAGGTGAATAATAAACACTCTAAAGCACAGTAAGTAGTTTACTGTGTTTTTCTAATGTAATATAATGCATGAAATTACTGTGAGGTGATATGAATGGCAAAGGTTAAAAAGATTGGAATTGTAAGTTTATCTAGTGGTATC
The DNA here is from genome assembly GCA_938039295.1 of uncultured Solobacterium sp. GTDB lineage: Bacteria > Bacillota_I > Bacilli_A > Erysipelotrichales > Erysipelotrichaceae > Bulleidia. Next base: position 11,572 of record CALHUY010000003.1, on the reverse strand, counting down.
CTTGGGGAAGATTTTGTGCAACATGAAGTTAAACTAGGATTAGAACGTTTAAAAAAACTAGATATTCAAGTGAAGTTTATGGAACATGCATGCAAAGGGTTGAAATATATCTCTGAACATCCAGAAGATAGGGCAAAAGATCTACTGAATACATTCGAAGATGATTCAATCGATATGATACTTTGTGCAATTGGTGGAGATGATACTTATCGCTTATTACCATATCTTTTTGAACATGATGAATTAAAGAATGCAGTAAAAGATAAGATATTTCTTGGCTTTTCCGATACAACCTTTAATCACTTGATGTTACATAAAGTAGGACTCAATACATTTTATGGACAAGCATTTCTTCCGGATGTATGTGAATTAGAGAGTGAGATGTTACCATACACCAAACAGTATTTCTTAGAACTGATTGAAACTGGTACAATCCGTGAAATAACGCCAAGCGAGGTATGGTATGAGGAGCGTAGCGACTATAGTGCTGAAGCTGTTGGTACAAAACGCATCATGCATACAAACCAAGGTTTTGAATTATTACAAGGTTGCGGAGTATTCCATGGAAAGATATTAGGTGGATGTATCGATAGCTTATATGATATTTTTGATTCAACAAGACATAGTGATTCCGTTGAGCTATGTAGAAAATATGACTTGTTTCCAAGTTTAGAGGATTGGAAAGGTAAGATACTGTTATTAGAATCGAGTGAAGAACAACCAACACCCGAAAAGTATCGTCGCATGATAGAGTCATTAAAAAAGACAGGTATCTTTGATGTCATTCATGGAATCCTTGTTGGTAAGGCAATGGATGAATTATATACAAAGGAATATCAGGATATTTTGATTGATGTCGTAAATAATCCTAAATTACCAATTGTATGGAATCTAAATGTAGGTCATGCGACACCACGTGCTATTGTTCCATTTGGTGTTATGGCAGCTGTGGATATAGATAAACAGATGATTCGTTTTTCTGATGTTGAAGAGTAATTGAGATATTCAATATAATTCATGCATGTGTATCAAATGATATGAATCTGAATTATTAAAAATTCAGATTTTTTCGTATTACGATAGCCTTTGTTTGTCGTATACGGAATTGTTTTTTTCGCTAAATAATGGTAAATTCAAATTAGTGGATAGAGGAGAGAAGAATCATGAGTAAGTATCAGTTTTTAGATAAAAGAGTGCCTATTGCTGACGACAATATTTCTATTGTCCAAGATTTGTCAAAATGTAAGAATTGTACATTGTGCAGACGTGCTTGTTCCATCGATGCCGGTGTATTTGACTACTATGACTTGACTACAAACGGAGATGTCCCAATCTGTACAAACTGTGGTCAGTGTGTAGTATCATGCCCATTTGATAGTTTAAATGAACGTTCAGAATTAGATGGTGTTAGAGCTGCAATTGAAGATCCTGAAAAGATTGTTGTATTCCAGACAGCACCTGCAGTACGTGTTGGCCTTGGTGAAGAATTCGGTATGCCTGCCGGAACATTCGTACAAGGTAAGATGATCACAGCTTTACGTAAGCTTGGTGGTGACTACGTACTTGATACAAACTTTGGAGCTGATATGACAATTATGGAAGAAGCTTCTGAGTTAATTGAAAGAGTAATCAATGGTAATGGTCAATTACCTCAATATACAAGCTGCTGCCCAGCTTGGGTTAAGTTTGCGGAAACATTCTACCCAGAATTAATTCCACATCTTTCAACAGCGAAGAGTCCAATCGCTATGCAAGCCGCAACAGAGAAGACATACTTTGCAAAGAAGAACAATATTGATCCTAAGAAGATTGTTTCTGTATGTGTAACACCATGTACAGCTAAGAAGGCAGAAATTCGTCGCCCAGAAATGAATTCATCTGCTGAATATTGGAATGAAGAAGCTATGCGCGATTCAGACTACTGTATTACAGTACGTGAACTTGCACGTTGGATTCGTGAAGCAGAATTAGATTTCGCTAATCTTGAAGATGGAAAGTTTGATCCATTTATGGGTGAAGCTTCTGGTGGGGGAATTATCTTCGCCAATACTGGTGGTGTAATGGAATCCGCAATGCGTTCTGCGTATAAGTTTGTGACTAAGGATAATGTACCTGCTAACTTAATTCGTTTTGATGCGATTCGTGGTTTTGAAAATAGCCGTGAAGCAGATGTTCAAATCGGTGATAAGGTATTACACGTTGCCGCAATTCATGGTACAGGTAACTTCCGTAAGTTCTATGAACATATGAAGGAAACAGGAACACATTACGACTTCATCGAAGTAATGGCATGTCCTGGTGGATGTATTGGTGGAGGAGGAATGCCACGTCATAAGCTTCCTCAAGTGAAGGCTGCTAAGGAATCTCGTATTGCGTCCTTGTACGAAAGAGATAACCTCAAGCCAATCAAGGCTCCACAGGATAACCCTGAAATCCAAGTATTATATAACGAGTTCTATGATGCTCCACTTAGTGAAAAGGCTCATCATATGTTACATACAGAAGGATATATCAATCGTTCAGCTGACTTAGGACCTAACGGTGCTTGCACACCTGAAACATGTCCAACTTCCGTTGCAAACTTGAAAAAAGCACAACAATAAGTGATAAAATAAAGATGGAATTTCAAATGAAGTTTCATCTTTTAAATTTACCCATGCATGATAGGAGGCTATGATGGATAAGATTAGAAAAATACGAATCGTTACAGTCTTTACAACAGTATTTTCAGTTATTATGTTAGGTCTTGGTGCTGTTTTGGGTAGTATTTCAGCGTATATCTTTATTCAAATGAATCAAGTTCCATCCTTTGATACAATAGGAATGGATTCAACCGGAAAGTTAACCATGTCACCATTTACGAATATGGCTAGTACACCAATGTTTTATTTAGTTTGTGTTTCAATGATTGGTGTAGGAATTGGAATTGTTATCATCAACATTATTCCTTGTATCACTGGGATTCAAACCTATAATATGATCAAGTATGATGGTATATCTGAACATGAATGCATGGAACTATCACGTAGAGATGGATTCTTCAAATTTATGGCTGCGATTGTTCCGATTATTATGTTGGTCGCACTATATTTAATATTGCGTATTTGGTATTCTTATTTCTTTATTGCGTATTGTATACTCGTAATACCAATGTTACTAGCCTTATACCAGATCTGCTTATGTAGAGAATAAACTTGATGGAGTGTTACATTCTTTCTTGCTAAGAGGAGATTGTTACACTTTTTTAATATCCAAAAACTCTGTAAAATAGAGATATGAAAACAATGAATTATCAAAATAGAAACTATACGATATTCGGCGATTTGAAAGCTAGTACATTTTTAATGTATTTGGTTGATGAATCAAATCCTGAGGATTATGAGCAGATATATCAAAAGGTTTCTAATGAATCTCAATTGTGTATGATTGCGGTAACTATCCATGATTGGCAAGGGGAGTTGTCTCCATGGTCAGCACCAGCAATTTTTGGCAAACATGATTTTGCTGGAAACGCAGCTAAGTTTTTAGCTGAATTAGAAGGTTTTTGGAAATGGTTTAAAGATGAACATAATATAGAGTCTAACCAAATGTATCTCTGTGGGTATTCTTTGGCAGGCTTATTTGCCTTATGGGCGTCATCTCAAACAAACCTTTTCACGAAGATTGCGGCCGTTTCTCCATCGGTTTGGTATTTCAATTTTGTGGAATATATGCAACAAAATCCAATTCAAACAAGAGAAGTATATATGAGTTTAGGTGATAAAGAAGCCAATGCAAAAAATAAAGTTATGGCTACGGTCAAAGACTGTTTTGAAGCGGTAATACAAATCATACAAAAACAAAACATTTCACTGACATACGAATATAATCCTGGTAATCACTTTCAAGACGTTGAACTTCGAATGATGAAAGGAATCCAACAACTTTTGCTTTAAAGAATAAGGGAGAAATCATGACAGAGCTTTTATATTTAGGTGACTTGAGTTGTCGTATCACTTCAAATCATAATACAGTTTTATATGTTAATCCTGATAAGGGAAAAGATTATAGTCGTAAAGCAGATATTATCTTACAGACAACTGAAACAAATAAATCACTCGTACAACTACATATCACTACTGATCAAACAAAAATAATCAATCAAGATCTACTTGTGGTAGGCGATAAGTTTAATTATCAGGATATAGAGATTGAAAGAATTTCTAATGATGCATATCGTATTTTTGTAGATGATAAAAAGATACTTGTTTGTGGTAAACAAGATATCATTGTAGATGGAAAAGATGATTATGCACTTGTGCCTATTTTACATACGCAGATTTCTGAAGAGAAAATGACTGATTTGGCAAAACAAATTATTCCAGTAAATACATCAGAAGTTACACTATTTGATTATCGCGTTGCGATTGCACTACAGGTTAAAAATAAATTGATTATAGAACCGGTAATGGTGATTGATTTACAAAAAGAGAATCATCGAAATTTAAAGGAATTAGAGAATCAATTATATCCATTGTTATCGGATGCGGCAGAGAAGTTTCATATGACTATGATTTGCATGAATGACGGTTATGCAATGGCGCAGATGTTAGTTACGAAGAAGGATATCAATCCTCTTGGTCTTGTATATGGTGGTATTAGTTATAACTTTGCGGATATTGTTGCAGGTTGTACCTTCTATTCTGCAGGAGGCTATGGTCCAACTGTTTCGGCTAACTATGATTATCTACGCTCTACGGCAGATACGGAAAGCTTAGTTGCAATTGCGAAAGATATCAAGCGAGGAAAACATATTCATTTCATTGAGGTAGAAATTTATAACGATATGGCCAAACTAGTTGCGAAGGGTGGATTTACCTATTTCGTACAAAAATGAAAAAACATAAAATTTGGGATTGAATTTTTGATTGCAAGCGCTTAAAATATGGTTTCAAACCTACGATGCCGGATAAAAGAAAATATGATACCGGTTCAATAACATACAAAAATTGTCCCGGAAAGATACTGGGACTTTTTTATAGGACAAAAAGAAAAATCCGAAGAATCGGATTATTCAAAATGAGCAGGAAATTTTTCTTTAATTTTCTCAAATGTTTCATCACTGAGATCGTGTTCAATCTTGTGCGCATCTCTTGCGGCAGTTTCTTCATCAACACCAATACTAATGAAGAACTGAGTTAGTACACGATTTCTTTCCCAAATACGCTCGGCGATTTTCTTTCCAGGAGCGAGTAATTTGAGAGAACCGTCTTTGTCCATGGAGATATATCCATTCTCGCGCAACTTCTTCATTGCAACACTTACACTTGCTTTGGAGAAACCGGTTTCTTCAGCAACGTCAATGGAATGTACTATTCCTTTACGCTCTTGAATAACTAGTATTGCTTCTAAATAGTCTTCAGCGGATTCATAAATAGGCATAGCCATGTGCATGGTCCCCCTTTCAATAAGTATATTCTAAATGGAATTGTTATAAAATAAAAGGGCAATGCATTAATTGCACAAATAACATGGAGGTAATCAGTGAAAAAAGTAATATTTTATGGAATATCAGCATCTGCAGCACAAGTTTATGCAGATATATTAGAGCAGATGGGCATCGAAATGATGATGATTGGAGATGATGTTCTTAGTAAAAGATTCAAGCAGGTTCTAAATATGCAGGACTCTTCTTCAGAGATACATGAGAAATATGATGGTTCTTATCTTTTGATGGATGGATTATCAAAAGAGGAAATCATGATTATGAGTGAATCCTTTGAAGGAGCAGATATGCCATTTGGTGGCATCATGGTGAGCGCAACACAGACAAACCGTGAGTGGACTTTAGAAATGATTTTTGAAGAAGCAAAACAAGAAGCGAAAATCATGGAACAGATGTACCGACTACAGATGATGATTGAATCAACCAATGGCATGGATTTGAATCAATTAGAACCAAACCATGCGGCTATTGTTAAGCGAGCACTCATGGATTCTTATTTGATGTTAATGAGAGAAGAATACACTTATGAGCAGATTTCTGCACAAGCTCGTATTTTAGAGGAAGCCTTAAAAGGGACAGAACATCTCAAGCAAAAGGAGAATGATCATGAGTAGTATTTGTGTCATTGGTGGAGCGAACATTGATATCGTCGGTTCAAGTATCGATCCATTACAAAATTATGATTCTAATCCTGGTGAGATTTCCATAGCCTATGGAGGAGTAGGAAGAAATATTGCGCAGATTTGTGCACTACTTGGTGAGAATATCAAGTTTGTGACTTGTTTCTCGGGAGATAGCTATGGTCAAGCAATGAAAGAAGACTGTAAGAGACTAGGAATGGATGTGTCCATGTCATCGACAGTAGAAGATTTACCAAGTTCGATGTATATTGCGCTATTAGATAATAACCGCGATATGAAACTTGGGATGAGTGATATGAGAATTTTACGTCGTATGGATTCAGAAATGTTACAACCAATCTTAGAAACATTGCATGAAGATGATATCATTATCATAGACTCCAACTTAGATATGGAAAGCATTGAATATATAGCGACACATGCAAAAGCTAGGATTGCGGCAGACCCAGTCAGTGCACATAAAGCAGCTAGATTGAAGTCTGTTTTAAATCACTTAGATATCTTTAAGCCAAATCAGTTTGAAGCTTCTGAGTTAACGGGGATTTGGATTAAAGATGAAGAAACAGCAAGACAGAGTTTGGATTGGTTCATCGAGCATGGTGTAAAAGAAATTATTATTTCAATGGCAGATCGAGGTATCTTGCTAGGAACACCAGAACATAAGACTTGGTTTACACATCGTCAGATCAATATGGAGAATGCGACTGGTGGAGGAGATTCCTTATTAGGAGCATATGTTGCAAGTCGTCTTGCAGGAAAAGATTCATTAGAATCAATGAGATTTGGTATTAGTGCGGCTGTTATCAGCATTGAACAAGATGCAGTAAGAAGACGTAATTTAAATACAGAAGAAGTAAATGCAAAAATTTCAGATATGAAGATAGAGGAGAAAACATTATGAAAGTAAGAACAAATGAAGAAGTAGCAAAGGCACTAGCAGAACACAAGCCAGTTATCGCGTTAGAATCCACAATTATTTCACACGGTATGCCATACCCACAGAACGTTGAGACAGCGTTAAAGGTTGAAGCAATTATTCGTGAACATGGTGGTGTACCTGCAACAGTAGGCATCATCGATGGTGAAGCAGTTGTTGGTATGACACCAGAAGAAATCGAAGAATTTGGTAAGCGTGGCTTAAGCATTCCTAAGGTTTCTCGTAGAGACATTCCAGTTATCTTAGCAAATAAGAGTTGGGGTGCTTCTACAGTTGCGACAACAATGATTCTAGCGGCAAAGGCTGGGGTTGAGTTCTTTGTGACTGGTGGTATTGGCGGTGTTCACCGTGGTGCTGAAACTACATTTGATATCTCCGCTGACTTAGAAGAGTTAGGAAATACAAACGTTACAGTTATCTGTGCAGGTGCTAAGGCTATCTTAGACTTACCAAAGACATTAGAAATTCTTGAAACAAAGGGCGTTCCAGTATTAGGTTTCCAAACAGATGAACTTCCTGCATTCTATACACGTAAATCAGGATTGAAGGTTGATCATAAGGTTGAAAGTTATGCTGAAGCAGCAGACATCATCCGTGCGAAGAGAGAATTTGGTTTAGATGGTGGTGTGTTATTAACAAACCCAATCCCAGAAGAATATTCAATGGATGCAGATGCAATCAATGCAGTTATTGATACGGCTGTTAAAGAAATGGATGAATTAGGAATCAAAGGAAAAGAATGCACACCATTCTTACTTGCCAAGATTGCAGAAATTACAGGTGGTAAGTCCCTTGAATCTAATATTCAATTAGTATTCAACAACGCAGTTGTTGGTACAGAAGTAGCGAAGGAATACTATAAGTAAGCTTATGACAGAGATGAAACAGACAGTTTCTGATCCAGTAACGAAAGAAAGTTTTATGAAAGCGCTCAGAAGTCTTGGTATTACTGGAAATCAGATTTTGGAAGTACATACACAGATGTCTAGTTTCGGATATGTAATTGGTGGAGCTCGAACAATCGTAGATGGTTTAATGGAATTGTGCGAAAACGGTGGAACGATTCTTATGCCAGCACAAACAGTTGATAACAGTGAGCCAAGTGATTGGGAAAGCCCAGCGGTTGCACCGACACTCTACAAAGAAATTCGTGAAGCAATCCCGGCTCACGATACAAAGACAAGTGATGTACATTACATGGGATCGGTTGTTGAAAACTTTAGACTACGAGAAGGTGTGATTACTTCCTCACATCCAACATTCTCTTACTCTGCATGGGGAAGATATGCAAGATTGCTATGCAATCATCAATCAACACACTTCCCACTCGCAGATGAATCTCCAACCGCAAGACTTTATGAATTAAAAGGTTATGTACTTTTAATTGGTTGTGATTTTGATTCAGCAACATGCATGCATCTAGCTGAGTACCGCTCTGATTGTCGACCAATCGGCATTCAAGGAGCGAAGGTCAAGACTGCGGAAGGTGATGTATGGAGAAAATATCTCGATTTACAGTTAGATAGTGACATCTTCCTGAAAGTTGGACAGATAATGAGAAAGAAAAACATGGTTAGAGAAACCATGTTAGGTGGTTGTAAGATTTCGCTCTTTTCAGCTGCTAGTGCAATTGATGAAGCGATGCGTTATTTTGATAAAACCATGGTATACGATTTATATCGTTAAATCCAATGATGCTGTAGGTAGGCTTGTGCAATGTCATAAGCAGCCTGCAGCATTTCGTTTTCTTCCTTCTCGGTAAAACGATTTGTTATAGGAGCGTCAATATCAATTTCGCCAACACACTCGCCATTTACAATAATAGGAACACAGAGTTCACTGCGACTAGCACAATCACAAGCGATGTGTCCAGGGAAGGCTAATACATCATCGATGCGTTGCACACTTTTGTCACGATAACATTTGCCACAAACTCCCTTATCAAAAGGAATGCGAGTGCAGGCGGGTTTTCCTTGGAAAGGTCCAAGAACTAATTGATCATCTTTAACAAAGTAAAACCCAACCCAGTTAATATTTTCGTAAGTTAGTTGAATGCACGCACTTACATTGGAAAGAGCCGCAATCTTATCGCTTTCTTCTAGAAAAGCACATATTTGTTCATTTAGTAATGTTTTCATAAAAAAATCATAGCACAGGGTTGAATAAAATGAACATGGACTTATAATGAAACAAGAGGAGGGCTATATCTATGGATGATATATCTGGTGAGTGTCACACGGATATAAAAAAGAATAAATGATATAGCCATCAAGGTCCTTTTTTATGATGGCTGTATCAGTCAATCATGAGGGAGGATTTTTTATTATGGACAAGAAATTAATTTTAGAATGGATACAAAATAACAATTTAAAAGAATTACACGAATATTTAAAAAAGCAGAACGTCGTTGATATTGCGGAGTTTCTGAAAGAGTTAGATGATAGTACACTAGCAATCTTCTTTAGAATCTTAGAGAAAGAGGAAGCAGCGAATGTATTTTCATACTTAGAAAATGATGAACGTAATCGTTTAATTAAGACATTTAACAATACTGAAATTGTAAACGTAATTAATGAACTATACTCAGACGACGCGATTGATTTCCTTTCAGATATGCCAGCAAATCTGGTTACTCAACTTTTAGATAAAGTTGACGATGACGTTAGAAAGGATATTAACCACTTATTAAAGTACAAGGATGATACTGCAGGAAGTATCATGACAGTTGAATTCATCGAATTCACAAAAGAAATGTCAGTTGCGGAAGCGTTAGCAAAGATTAAGCGTGTCGGTATTGATAGTGAGACGGTGTATACATGTTATGTAGTAGAAAACCGTAAGCTTATTGGTATTGTCAGTGCAAAGAGTTTGATGTTAAGTGATTCAGATGTGCTTATCAAGGACATCATGAAGACAGAATTCATCTACGCATATACAAGTGATGACAAAGAAGATATCGCTAAGAAGATGAGAAAGTATGGCTTGATTGCCTTGCCAGTATTAGATGTTGAAGACTGCATTGTTGGTATCGTAACATTCGACGATGCGATTGATGTCTTAACAGAAGAAACAACAGAAGATATGCAGAAGATGGCTGCGATTATTTCAAATGATAAGCCATATTTGACAACTTCTGTATGGGAGCATGCGCGTAGCAGAATTGTTTGGTTATTAATCTTGATGTTCTCAGCCACACTAACAGGCAGTATTATCTCCAACTATGAACATGCCTTTGAAGTAATGCCGGTACTTGTATCCTTTATTCCTATGTTAATGGACACAGGTGGAAACTGTGGTTCTCAGAGTTCAACTCTAATTATCCGTGGTCTAGCAATTGATGAAATTAAGTTCAGTGACTTCTTTAAGGTTGTCTTCAAGGAATTTAGAATCTCTATTATTGTAGGTATTCTATTAGGTATCGCAAATGGTATCAGAATTATTGTGTTAAATCATGATCCATATCTAGCTATGGTTGTCTCAGCTTCAATTGTTGTTACTGTTATGATTTCAAAGTTTGTTGGATGTGTATTGCCAATTATTGCAAAGAAGTTCAAGATGGACCCAGCAATTATGGCTGCACCACTCATTACGACAATTGTTGATACACTAGCAATTATGGTGTACTTCTCAATCGCATCACAAATATTCCATTTATAGGTAGAACAAAGACCTTCGCCAGGGAGGTCTTTTCTGTTGGAACTGTATATAAACAAGTAGATGATAATCGATGAACTTGCTTGCGAAAAATGAAATCAGTTGTAGAATGAATAACAGACGACAGGAGATTTTCATGCATCCAATAGTAGGTTCATCAGTATATATACAAAGTTTTAAACATGATGGAAGTTTACATCGCACATGGTGTAAGGGTTTTGTTCTTGAAGCAGATGAGGATAGGATCGTTGCGGTTACAGATCATGCATGGGTGATTGAGGCGGATAATCGTAAGTGGTTAACACGAGAGCCAGCTGTTTGTTTCTTCTATAGAAAGAAATGGTATAACGTTATCTCCATGATTCGTCATAGTGGTATCTACTATTATTGCAATTTAGCATCTCCAACTATTTATGATGGGGAAGCAATCAAGAATATTGATTATGATTTGGATGTAAAACTTTATCCAGATCGTACGTATCAAGTTCTTGATGAAAATGAGTATTTCGAACATGCGAAGAAAATGAATTATCCAGATGATGTAATGGATATCGTTGAAGCGCAATTAGAGAAGTTAATTGCTGAAATGGAACAAGAGAAAGAACCTTTTAATAAAGAGTGTATTGATAAGTATTATCAACTTTATTTGAAAATGAGTTCGCATCAAAATACAGAGAAAGAATAAGGGTGAAATTAGCTTAGGCAAACTTTCTTAAATTTTTTTCAAAAAAGTTATAAAAGCGATTGACATAGAAATAGATACTTGGTATATTAATACAGCACTCTTCGAAAGAAGAGAGGCAGAGATCTTTGAAAACTGAACAGGAATAAGACACATAAACAACGTCAAGCAAA
>CALHUY010000002.1 GCA_938039295.1 uncultured Solobacterium sp. | reverse complement strand
TGCGTTCAAAGAATGTATTCAAACAAATCAAATACGGTTGTGTACATATGATGAGGTATAAAAACACATCTTTAACATGTATTTCCTTAAGAGATGATTCATACGTAGGGTAGAGAATACAGGTCATAAAGGATACGATTTTGTATTCTATAATCCATATTTAAAAGCAATTAAACAGTTGAAATAATTAATAATGACAAATTGAATCAACAGTAAAAATGTTGAATAGAAAGAAGGTAAAAACTATGAGCTTTCCTAAAAATTTTTTATGGGGTGGCGCAACAGCCGCAAATCAATGTGAAGGTGCTTGGAATGTCGATGGAAGAGGTCCAGCTTTAACAGATGTTAAAACAGGAGGAAGCGTAAATTCTCCTCGCCTTGTAACATATATCGATAAAGATGGAAACCCACAAGCACAACCAAAGATGCCTAGTGGTATCCCAGAAGGTGCACATTATGCAGTGTTAGATGGTTATCTTTATCCTAACCATGATGGTATCGATTTCTATCATCATTACAAGGAGGATATCGCATTATTTGCGGAGATGGGATTTAAAACATTCCGCATGTCCATTTCATGGTCTAGATTATATCCAAATGGTGATGAGGAAACACCAAATCAAAAGGGAATTGAATTCTATCGCAATGCATTCAATGAACTGAAGAAGTATAATATTGAGCCACTCGTAACAATTTGGCATTTTGATACACCACTCTATCTTGAAGAAAAGTTTGGCGGTTGGAAGAACCGTAAGCTAATTGACTTATATGTTCGCTTTGCGAAAACTTGCTTTACAGAATTTAAGGGACTTGTAAAGTATTGGTTAACATTTAATGAGATAAACAATACAATCATGTCCTTAGATAGGTTTGGACAGAAGGTGACAGATACAGACTTCCAAAATGCATATCAGACATTACACCATCAGTTTGTCGCTAGCGCAAAGGCTGTACAGATTGGTCATGAAATTGATCCGGAGAATAAGATTGGATGTATGATCTGCGGTATTACATTCTATCCAATGACTTGTGATCCAAAGGATATTTTATTGAATCGCCATACATGGGAAAAGAATATTTTCTATTGTGGAGATGTACAGTGTAAAGGTAAGTATCCTACATTCGCAGAACGTTTATGGAAAGATCATAATGTGAAGCTAGAAATCTTACCAGAAGACTTGGAGGATCTAAAGAAGGGAATAGTTGATATGTATTCCTTCTCCTACTACATGTCTACTGTTGTGACAACACATAATGTTACAGATAAGGTATCAGGTAACTTCTCGGCAGGAGCAAGAAATGAGTATCTTCAGTACTCTGACTGGGGTTGGGCAACTGATCCAACAGGTTTACAGTACTATCTAGAGATGATGTATGACCGCTATGAAAAGCCATTACTCATTGTTGAAAATGGTTTAGGTGCATTTGATACAGTGGAAGAAGATGGTAGTATCCATGATCCATTCCGTATTGACTACTATCGCCAACATATCGAAGCAATGTCTAAGGCAATTGATAATGGTGTTGATCTGATAGCATATACAACTTGGGGCTGCATTGACTTAGTATCTGCAAGTACTGGCGAAATGCGCAAACGTTATGGTTTCATCTATGTTAATAAACATGATGATGGAACAGGTGATTATTCTAGAAGCCGTAAAGATTCCTTCTATTGGTATAAGAAGGTGATTGCATCAAATGGAGAAGATCTAGCATAAGTTTTTAAACTATCTTCTTGATGTATGGAGGATTAAACAATGAAAATCATAGGGATTGATATTGGTGGCAGTTCTATCAAATATGCAGTATTTGATGAGAATCGAGTTATTCTTTCCAAAGGGAGAGTAAAAACACCAGTTGATGAATCTATCAATATTACCGAAAAAAATATGTCATACAAGATTTGTACGATGTAATTGATACATTTATTCCAAGTGATATTGATGGTATCGCCATTAGTATGCCTGGAAGAATTGATTCTGAAAGAGGAATCGCAATCACTGGTGGAGCGTTACTATACATCAAAAACGAATCGGTAGAGGAATACTTTTCGAATAAATATCATGTTCCAGTATGGATTGGCAATGACGCAAAATGTGCTGGTATGGCAGAAGTAGGATATGGTGTACTACAGGATGTGGATGATTCTCTGGCTATAATTTTAGGTACTGGTATTGGTGGATGTCTAATCAAAGATAAGCAAGTTCATCATGGCAAGCACTTTACTGCTGGAGAGGTATCTTGTATCTATGTAGACACACCACCAAAGCCCGACTTTAGCAATTCCTGGGCAATGGTAAATGGCATCAATGGACTATTACAATGTGTACAAAAACATTTAGGAGTAAAAGAAAAGTTTTGCGGTGAAGAAATATTTGAACTGGCAAATCAAGGAAACACACAGGTTTTAAATGCCTTGGATGAGTATTGTATGAAACTGGCAGTGCAACTTTACAATATTCAAACAATCTTTGATCCTGAAAAGATAGCGATTGGTGGAGGTATCTCTGCACAACCGATACTCATAGAGAAAATCAATGAACAGTATCAGAAGTTATTTGTAGAATTCTTGCCAGTACGACCAGTACCAATCGTTGCATGCATGTTTCAAAATGATGCAAATCTAATAGGTGCATATTATGAGTTAAGAAAGAAGATGGGGTAATACTCCATTTTCTTTTTAAACTCATAGTTTCATTTTTAGCAAGGTACTTGCAATGAACCTTGTAGCGTGATATATTCCAATTGCGTTACAAATAACCAATGGGGCTGTCATGGTTTCGACAGGTTTATGTTTGATTTGTGCGGCAGTGGAGTGGTGACCTAATCACTAAATAAATTTAAACGCAAATAGAACAAATAGTTTCGCTTTTGCTGCCTAAGAACGCTTGATGCGTTGCAGCAACCCAATCAATGCTTTAGCCATTCTGTATTGATTGCGTAAATAAATGGATACGGTGAACCCAATGCCTGTAGGGGGAACCCGACAATTTACAGGTAAATTCAATAACTTGTTCGCTCACTGTCGTGGTTATTGTCTTACTTTACAGTGAGATAAACTGTAGATGCGCAAATGTGGGACTATTCTTGGACAGGAGTTCGACTCTCCTCAGCTCCACTAAAAGATAAAAACGACCTTAGAGTCGTTTTTATTATGACTATGTGCAAAAAATTTGAATATTGTGAATCACATTGTTAGTTATAGTGAACTGTGCTAATCTAAAACTGAAGTTAGATTAAATTTTGAGCTAATAATGAAGTTGTTATGTGTGTTTTTGACTGTAAGTATAACCGAAAGGAATAGTGATAAGAATGCTAAGTCAGAAAGAAAAGGCAACAATTACAAGAAAATACCAAAAGCGAATGAAATCTGCATGTCAAAATTTACTTGCAAAAAGATATGGTGTAGATAAGGTGGAACCTTATTGGCAAAAGGTAGAAGAACGATATAATCAAATCTTGGATGAAGCACCAGATATTGGCGGTGAAGCAAATTCAATGAGTCATAATCTCTATGAAGTAGCATGGATAATTGCTCTCTATGATGTGGTAGGAAGAAACTTAACAAAGGAAGAGATAGATACTGTAATTCATGATGTTATGGAAGATGGTTTGAATACACTTCGAAAAATTCCAGGTAAGTTTTTGCTCGAAAGAAAGTTTATACGAAATCTTATCATCAAATCGTTAGATAAATATCAGAATAAACTAGAGCCACATCTACACAAAGATTGGCATAATACATGGGGCATGGAAGTACAACACGATATCAATGATGGTGTTCACTTCGTACTAAGAGGATGTCCGATTAAAGACTATTGTGAGGAACATGAAATGATGGAGATCTTGCCACATTTTTGTAATATGGATCATCAGATGATACAGGCATTACAACTATATCTAATACGATCAAAAACATGTTCTAATGGTGATGACATATGTGAGTATACAATTGTTACAAATGATAATCCTTTGGTAGAAAATAATCCTATTTTTGTTAAGAATGATGGATTGATTCTGACAAAGAAAATATAAGTTCAAATACTGAAAAATATAAAAAATTTTTTAGTAAGATGTGTTTCCAATGATTTCTTTTATGATTTTGGTGATACTATAGTTCTATGGAAAAGGGGTTACTATGTTAAAACAAATTAAATGGAGATCTATATTAGTTGGAATTGGATATATTCTTGCAGGTTTATTACTAATCGTTTATCCAGAAAGTAGTAGAGATCTGATTGCTTATGTATTAGGTATTGCATTAGTTGTATATGGTATTGTTTCTCTTACAACATACTTTGTTATCAATGTAAAAGAGAGTTTGCGTCGTAATGAATTCTCAATCGGAATCATGGCAATATTTGCTGGTCTTATTATTATCTTTAAACAACAAATCTTGCTAGATATCATTCCAATCCTACTTGGACTTGTTATCGTTGCGGATGGTTTTGATAAGTTACAGAATGCAGTCGTTGCGAAACGAATAGGTTCATCCCAATACGCAACGTACATTGTATTAGCAGCTGTTTCTATCGTACTTGGTTTTGTTGTTATGTTTGTTTTGACTGGAGCAGAACTACAAAAAATCTTGTTTGTTGTAATTGGAGTAAGTTTAGTTTACTGTGGAGTTTCTGATATCTTCGTGGTCTTATTTATCGCAGATAAATTCCATAAGTTCTTAAAGAGCTTTGAAGTAAATGGAAAGATTATTGATGCAGAAGTTGAAGAAGAAAAAGTAGTAGAAACTGAAAAAGAAGATAGTGAAGAAGAGAAGTCGGAATAGCCTGACTTCTCATTTTCGATACAATCACTTAAAATAGATACATGGAGGAAGTTTTTAATGTTTAATGATTGGTTTAAAATTGGTCCTATAACTGTACATGGATATGGATTCATGATTGCAGTTGGCATTTTGTTTGCGTTCTGGTTATCAGAACGTCTAGCAAAAAAACAAGGACTAGAATATGAAAAGATTGATGGAATGATTTTCTTTATCATCATCTTTGGATTTATTGGAGCGAAGTTACTCTATATTGCGACGGTGTGGGATACATTCTTGAAAAATCCTGTTGTAATTTTGAGTAATGAAGGATTTGTAGTTTATGGTGGTATTATCGCTGGTATTATTGCGGCGTGGATTTACTGTAAATGGAAAAAGTGGGACTTCATGAAGTATGCAAACGTATTAATGCCTGCGGTTTCACTTGGTCAAGGATTTGGACGTATTGGATGTTTCTTTGCGGGATGCTGCTATGGTATTCAAACAACGGCTTGGTACGGTGTTGAGTTCCCGGCTGAGTCTCTTGGACCTGGTGCTGGTATCAAGGTTATTCCTACAGAGTTAATTTCTTCTGCTGGTAATTTCTTAATCTTTGCTTTCTTACTAAGAAACTTATTAAAGGGCAAGCATCCTGAAGATACAGCAGCATGGTATTTAGTTCTTTATGGATTAGGTAGATTCTTAGTAGAGTTCTTACGTGGTGATTTAATCCGTGGACAGATTTGGATTTTCTCTACATCACAGTTTATTTCTATCTTTGTATTCTTAGCAGGAGCATTCTTGTTATGGCGTAGACAGAATCATACAGACTTGAAAAAGGAGGTAGCCGCATGAGAATCGGTATTGCAAATGATCATGCATCCGTAGAGATGAAGAAGGAACTTGTTGCATATCTTGAATCACAAGGTCATGAGGTTGTTAACTACGGTACAGATTTATCTGAAAGCACAGATTATCCTATCTGGGGTGAAAAGGTATCAATGGCTGTTGTAAATGGTGAGGTAGAACGTGGTATCGCAATCTGTGGAACTGGTGTTGGAATTGGTATTGCATGTAATAAAGTTAAAGGTATTCGTGCATGTATCTGCTCTGAACCATATAGTGCTAGATATTCAAGATTACATAATAACGCAAATGTCATCGCTTTTGGTTCAAGAGTTATTGGAATTGAAACAGCGAAGATGCTTGTAGATGAATTCATGAATACTGAATTTGAAGGTGGTCGCCATGAACGTAGAGTTAATATGGTGATGAATATTGAAGCGAGAAACTTTTAACCGGTGAATACCGGTTTTTTCTTTTGGCAAAAAGAAAAAACCTTCACGAATGTGAAGGCTATTGTACTACTGGTAATTCAAAGTCTTCTTTCTTTTCAAGAATCGCCATGAATTCTTCGCCAGTAATTGTTTCTTTTTGATATAAGAACTGTGCAATTCGATCAAGATCTGCTTTATGTTCCGTTAATAGTTGTTTTGCTTTTTCGTGTTGTTGTTTCACGAGTGCTACAACCTTTTGGTCAATTGTTGAAGCTGTACCATCTGAACATGCAAGTGATGCATCACCACCAAGGTATTTATTATTTACAGTTTCCATTGCGACCATATCGAATTCATCACTCATACCATAACGTGTAATCATAGCACGAGCAATCTTTGTTGCTTGTTCGATATCGTTGGAAGCACCTGTAGTAACTTGTCCAAATTCAACTTCTTCTGCTGCACGACCACCTGTAAGTGTCGCAATACGGTTTTCTAATTCAGACTTTGTGTAAAGAGGATGGTTACCTTCTTCTACCTGCATTGTATAACCTAAAGCACCACTAGTACGTGGGATGATTGTAATCTTCTGTACAGGTGCACTATGTGTTTGTAATGCTGCAACTAATGCATGTCCTACTTCATGATATGCAACAACTAGTTTTTCATTATCCGTTAGAATTGCATTCTTCTTTTGATAACCTGCAATAACAACTTCAATGCTTTCTTCTAAGTCTTTCTGACTCACTGCATTTCTCTTTTCACGTACAGCACGTAGAGCTGCTTCGTTGATGATGTTCGCAAGTTCTGCACCAGAGGCACCAGAAGCCATGCGTGCAACTACGTTATAATCGATGCCTGGCTCAGTCTTAACTTTCTTTGCGTGTACCTTTAAGATATCTTCACGACCTTGAAGGTCAGGTAACTCAACTGGAACACGACGGTCAAATCTTCCTGGACGTAGTAGAGCAGGATCTAGATTTTCAGGACGGTTTGTGGCTGCTAGTACGACAATACCGTTATTGCCTTCAAATCCATCCATTTCTGTCAGTAATTGGTTTAATGTTTGTTCACGTTCATCATTACCCCCAAAGTTACCTGCATTACGCTTACCACCAATCGCATCAATTTCATCGATAAATACGATGCATGGTGCTTTTTCTTTTGCGTCTTTGAATAAGCTACGAACTTTGGAAGCACCCATACCTACGAACATCTCTACAAACTCTGAACCAGAGATAGAGAAGAATGGTACGTTTGATTCACCTGCAACTGCCTTTGCAAGCATGGTCTTACCTGTTCCTGGAGGACCAACTAAGAGAATACCTTTTGGCATCGTTGCACCAATGGATTTAAACTGATTTGGATCATGTAGATAGTTTACAATTTCTTGTAGATTTTCTTTTGCTTCATCTTCACCAGCCACATCATTGAAACGAATCGTTGTCTTGTCTTTATCGTATACACGAGCATTTGACTTACCTAGGTTAAACATACCACCTAGACCGCCACCTCCAAGTGGAGAATCTTTTCCGCCACCTTGCATTGTACGGTTAACATAGCGCATTAACATTACCGCAATAATGATTGGAAGGATCCAACCAAAGAAGATGTTCATAAACAGTGAACCCTGTTGTACACGTGTACCAGAGAATTTCACATCATGACTTTCGAGACGGTCAACTAAATCAGGGTCATTTACTTTTACAGTAGAGTATACTGTATCGCCATCTTTGAGCTTATATGTAATTTGAGAAGACTCAATTGTCACCTCATCAATTTTGTCATCGGTGGTTTGTTGAATAAATGTACTATAAGGAACTTCTTCAATTTGTGCCTGCTGAAGAACAGGTCGTAAAACCAAGTTGAGTAATACTAATACAATTGCGACAAATGCATAGTAGTACACAAGAGGTTTTTTCTTCTTGTTATCGTTCATATATAAAACTCCTTTCGGATAAAATGATTTTAGCACATCCAACTATAGAGTGCTAATAAAATACTATGTGATTTCGTGTGAAAAAATGACGTAGCATATAAGAGATGGATAAAAATTTCTTATAATAGAAGAAAATAAGCAGTGAGAAACTACTAGAAATTTTGATAGAGTATTCTTTCTAGATTAGAATGTGACGTTTTGAATATAATTAGAATTAGAGAAGTTTTCCATCCAGAGGAACTGGGACAGATTTCCTAAGAATATGTACTTAAATCAAAAAGTTGTAGTTCAAAGAAAGTAGTAGAAAATCATTTATGGAAGGGTGATTATATAAAAATGGATGCTAGAGAAATTAAAAAAATAACATATGATTATTATTCTTGCGTCTGTGGAGCAGATGTAAGTGGTTTTGAACATGGTATACAGCTTATTTGTACCGATGAAAGAAGCCACATATTAAAGGGATTTGGATGCAAATATTCGATATATGTCTTGTGTAAAGAGGATGCTTGTATTGTGACTTATGCACCTAAATACCAATCTTATTTTAATGAACTTACACAACTAAAAGATGCTAAGGAGCTGATTGACACAATCAAGCAGTCTTATCCTTTAAAAGGATATCAATTAATGGAGTTCGCAGAGGAACGTGTTTTTGATTATAAAGATGCAAGGATGCTGAACAGAGATGATTATCCGCTATTTGAGATTTTTTTTAAAAAAGCATATCCATCAGTTTCTGAAATAGGTTGGCTCAAAGCCTATTTTGAAGGAAGAGTGGATAAAGGTTTTTTCTTTGGATATATCATTGATGATGAACTTGTATCGTTATGTGATGCTCCAGATATGCCATATATGGAGGGGTATATTCAGCATACAGGAATAGTAACTTTACCCGAGTATAGAAGAAAAGGCTATGCAAAATTATGTGCAGCACTAGCAACACATCACCATATTCAATCTGGAATTGTTCCTCAATGGGAATGTGCATTAGATAATATTGCATCGATTCAAGTATCTAAATCAATCGGCTATAAAGAGTTTGCTCAAGCATTTATCTTTGAAGAATCGTAAATTGAAAAAACTTTATAAATGAAGAAAAAGGGAAACGAAAGCTTATCATACTAGTATATTGCTACTAAATATATAAAAATTATGATTAGTAAGTTTAGAAAGTAGGATAAAATATTTAATATACAAATTAATCTATTGATTTTAGGTAATATAGGAAAGTTAGTAGGTTAATTCTAAGGAGGTGATACCATGAAAGTAACATACTTAAACCATAGTGGTATATTGGTTGAACTCAAAGATTGCTATTATGTTTTTGATTACTACAAGGGAGAACTACCACCTCTCGATAATGAGAAGGATGTAAT
>CALHUY010000001.1 GCA_938039295.1 uncultured Solobacterium sp. | reverse complement strand
TTGGTATATTGATGAATAACGTTGAACCAAAGATTGTTAAAAGTACAGTGAATTCGGTTATGCAACATGATGCTTTAACTTGGATTGTAATACGTAACCATTTTGATCAAGCTGAAACATTATCTGCTAACTCAACATTCTTAAACAAAGCAGTCGATAAATTCTTAGAGAATCTATCGGAAGATGAAGCGAAGATTGCAATTGATGGAATCTTCTCAATTCTCGAATCAACTGATGCTGAATCTTTCGCTAAACTCAAAGAAGGCGGTTTTGATTCCTTAAAGGATATTATCAGTGCCATTCGAAAATTACCTCCAGAAAAATCATCAGTTATCTTGCGTTTAGTTGGTAATATGATTTCCAATAGTAGTAACATTCTTGCAAGCGACTATATATCAAAAATCCAAGAACAATTTAACAAAGTAAAAGATTCATTTAAGAAAAAAGAAGAAAGGTGAGAAAATTCTCACCTTTTTAATATCCATAATCACCTTTTACAAACTGTTGTATTTTTTGAGTTAACGTTGTCTCACGAGGATGTAATTCTAATACTTGAATACCACGTTTAAATGCATCTAACTCCCCCAATACGATTAATGCTTTGCGTGCTCTTGTGACACCTGTATATATTAGTTTTCTTTGTAACATGCCCGCATGTCTGCGAATAATAGGCATAATAACAATTGGATATTCACTACCCTGTGATTTGTGCACACTGATACAGTATGCAAGTGTAATATTAATCCAGTTTTCAGGTTTATACTCTACAATGATTTCGCCAAACTGACAGATAATCGTTGTTTTATGATCTTCCGCATGCTTTGCATCAATGATTTCTACTAAAACACCTATATCTCCATTGTATACATCATCATCCGGTTGATTCTTTAACTGTAGAATTTTATCCCCCTCACGGAAAGTCATATATCCTGATTTTACTTCTGCTTTATTCTTAGATGATGGATTAAATGATTCTTGTAATGCATTGTTTAGATAATCTATACCTGCTACACCTGCATACATTGGAGATAATATCTGTATATCATCGATAGAATACCCCTTTTGTAAAGCATCATCAACCATCATTAAAATATTGCGCCGGATATCTTCTGGCATGCATGCAAAGAATTTCACATCATGATGATAATCTTCAACCGTTACATTACCTGTATTAATTGCGTGAGCTAAATTAATGACATCACTATCAGATTGTTGACGATAGATGTGTTTTAATTCAATTAACGAGAATTCATTTGACTGCATTAAATCACGTAATACACAACCTGGGCCAACACTTGGTAACTGATCTTTATCGCCAATAATACAGATCTTTTTAATTCTTTTACTTGCTAATAACAAGTTATAGAATAACCAGTTATCAACCATTGAGAACTCATCAATAATTAATAAATCTGCCAAGATAGGCTCTTCATCATTTTTGCCAAACGTATTCGTTTCAAGGTCCCATTGTAATAATGAGTGTATTGTTGTTGCACTAACACCACTTACTTCAGCCAATCGTTTTGCAGCTCTACCGGTTGGTGCTGCACAAATAATTGACGATGATGGATACATTAATTTAAATAACTTAATCATCGCATTTACGACTGTTGTTTTACCAGTACCAGGTCCACCTGTCATTATCATAAATGGTCTTTCAAAGAAGACTTCTATCGCTTGAATCTGTGTTTCATCATACGTGATACCTAGATGTTCTTGTACATCTTCTAGATAAGAAAGTAATAACTTAGGATCATAAGGATCCATGCATTGATATGGAAACTCTGCTAAAAATCTCGCAATACCAATTTCAGCATCATATTGTGCAATTGGGAATACACGATTCTCTTCGCGATAGAGCTGATGTTTGAGGATTGCTTCATCAAATATCGCTTCAAAGTCACAGGTTAAAGAACCTAGTTCTTTAAAGAATACAGTCTCTAATGTCTCTAGACGTACATAGCTATTACCATCACGCATACATAAATCACTTACCAGTGAAATAAGAAGTGCATATAAACGTCGATGATCTGTATCACTAATACCCAAACTTTTACCAATTTTATCTGCTGTTTTAAAACCAAATCCATCTACTTCTTCAATTAACCGGTATGGATTTTCATTTACTTTACTTAATGCTTCCTTACCATAGATACGTGTTATCTTAGAAAGATGTCTTTGACTTAAGCCATGAATATTTAAAAACTTAGCAAGTTCTTCCATCCCATTATCAATTTGTAAACCTTCGATAATGACATTGATTTGGCGCTCAGATAGTTCAACTATTTTTTTTAATAAAGAACTATCTTCACGTATCAACGATAAACAGTCTTCGCCTAATGCTTCCACAATTTTTTCGGCTGTCTTTTTACCGATACCAGGAAAATTTACTCCAGATAAATAACGTACAACTCCATCTTTTTCAGTCGGTAATAGCTTGGCTAACGTCTGTATCTGAAACTGCATACCGTAACGCGGATGTTCAATATAATTTCCGTTGATACGATACTGTATACCTGTAACAAGCTCTGGAATATTACCAATTACAGATATCACTCTTCCCTTTTCATCATTGACTTCAAACTTCGCAGCAGTATAAAAATTCCCTTCGTTACGGAAGAGAATATATGTGAATTTACCTGTTAACGTAATCAATGAATCGTCCATGAATCTCCTTATTTATCTGTTTCAGGATGTACAAGTGATTTTACATGTTCCATAAGATCGACCCCATCTTTAAAGACTTTCTCAATCTTACCACCAGCAAACATTACATCGCCATCATAGAAAACAGCCTCTTGTCCAGGTGTAATACTACGAATTCCCTCAGGGAATATAGCAGTTAAAGTACCATCTTCATTTAATACAAGATCAACATCATTATCGGCTTGACGATATCTAAATTTTGCATGGCAGTGTAATGGTAATGTACGATCAGCTAGCCAGTTTACACCAGTCACCAAGCATGATGTAGCATATAGCAAGTCTTGATGGTCAGAATCAACAACATATAGTTCGTTTCTATATACATCTTTTCCTACCACAAAGAAAGGTCCAATGCCACCAATATCCAAACCTTTTCTTTGACCAATCGTATAGTACATAACACCTTGATGTGTACCTACTTTCTGTTTAGTTGTCACATCGATAATATCCCCAGATTTCATTGGAAGATAATTACTTAGGAACTCTCGGAAATGACGCTCTCCAATAAAACAAATACCAGTAGAATCCTTCTTTTTAGCAATAGATAAACCAAGTTCTTCCGCTATGCGGCGAACTTCAGGCTTTTCAATTTCACCCAGCGGGAATAATACGTGTTCTAATACTTCACGACGAATCTCAGTTAAAAAGTATGACTGGTCTTTATTATGATCAACTGCTTTACATAAGACATGATGGTCACCTTCTTTTCCAAGTCTTACATAGTGACCTGTCGCAACAGTATCAAAGCCCTTTTCTTTTGCGAATTTCATAAAACTATCAAACTTAATATAACGATTACACAAAATATCTGGGTTTGGTGTTCTACCTAACTTATATTCATCAATAAAAGTTTGAAAAACATCATCCCAATATTCCTTAATAAAGTCGATACGTAATAGTTCTAATCCCAACTTACTAGCCACGTCAGCCGCATCTTTATAATCTGCTTCCTGAGGACATACTGGATCATATAACGTTGGATTTCCACTAAAATCTTCATTTGCAACTGAATCCCAATTACGCATAAAAGCACAGGTCACATCATAACCCTGCTGTTGTAATAAATATGCTGCAACGGCGCTATCTACACCACCTGATAAACCTACGAGTACTTTTTTCATACTGATTATTATACAACAAAAGAAGTCCTAATGGACTTCTTTATGAAATGCTGTTTGCATTGTTTGACAAGCTTTGAAATTTGGGCAAGTTTCATTACAACTATGATCTGCCAAACGACGTAACTCTACCGGTACAAATACACCGATCTCTTCTTCGTCATAGCCGACTTGGAAGTTATTCTCACTCAAAATGATTGGGCGTTTTAATACACTAGGATTACGCTTGATAAAAGTGATTAATTCATCCGTCTTCATTGAATCGATATCAACATTAGATTCTTGAATAATCTTAGAACGCTTAGAGATGATATCATCACTACCATTTTCACTTCTCATCAATAGGTGCTTTATTTCGTTATCATTTAACAATGTCTTAAAGATGTTCTTCTCTATAAATGGAAGATTACGATCTTTTAACCATTGTTTTACTTTACGGCAACTAGCACATCCTGGAGATGTGTATACAACTATCATAATCATCCTCCTGTTTAGTGATTATATCACGCTATATTTTGAAAAGAAATAGGTCAAAATTTATATTTTATAAAATCTTTATAAACTCCCTATTCAACCACTTCCATCTTTTCAAACGCTAGTGATGATAAGAAGAATGCAATAATAGCCATCATACAACTAGTAATTATCATGCCTAAGAATGCGGCTTCTGTATTATTAAAGAAGACCATGGATACTACTGCTACAAATACAGAAGCAGCTGTACTAATTAACATTAGGAACATATCGATAAACTGTACAAATATCTTAAAATCACCAATTGCAGGTGAAATAATTGTCTGTACCATCATATTAATATAAATACGACTCGCATTAACACTGACACCTACTAATCCTGTTAAAAGTATATGTAGAGGTGATAAATCTAAAGCTGCACCACCAATAATCGCAATCAGCATTGTATCTACAAAAGCTCTAATATGCTCAATTTTTGTTGCATTCCATGTCTTTTGAATCTTGGAATCAGGAAGTAAGAATGTATAGTAGTTCTGTAATTCCTTCATCCATTTTGAACGCATTACTCCGAAAAATGTAATGAAATACGTAATAATTATTGGAATTATAAATAAACGTACATGCATGATATCTCTCATAAAACCAATATCATGAGATAAGAAATACAGTATAATACCACCCACTAAGAATAAGAATGAACGAACAGAGAAAATAAAGAGTCGATTCTTTTTATATTCTAATAATTGGCGATAGAAGATTGCCTTAGCATAATATCCTTTATATTTTATAGAAGACTTCATGTACTTCTTAGGCTTGGCTCCTACGATTGAGATATCACCTACTTTTGCTTTCTCTATTGCTTGTTCGTACTCATCAGAGAATTGTTCAGCCTCTTCAAAGTAAGCTCCTTCACATTTGGATTTATATGCAAGAATTGGTAGTATTAGTGCAGAAATTATAAATAACACAGTACCTACAACATTACTCCAGTGATAGCCATAGAAAATCCATTGTAGCAAACCAATACTCCAACCAAATAATGGAAATAACTTAATCAATGGAGACTGTAGATACGTTACAAGAATTGAAATATTAAATCCATGATCTAATACTACTAACAAGAATCCAATTGCCAATGCGCCCAACAATACATACAAAATATAGGATACAAAACGTATCAAATTATTTGGGATTGTTTCATTCCCATAACATAAGATAACCAAACTCATTTCAATAAAGAAATCAAAAATTAGATAGATAACTGCATATAGCACAAACTGTAACGTATAACTTGGATATAAAATACATCCAAAGATACATAAAAGAATAAAGAAGATTGATGAAATAACAACACTTCTAAGACCACTAAATAATAGAATTAATTTTGGATGGATTGGTGCTTGGAAAACAAATTGAACATCTGCTTTGCGGAATATAAGTCCTTTTCTCTTAAAGTATTGAATGAGACCTGGAACACCTAAATACAGTTGTAACAACATGAACATTACGATATATTCAGACGCATTCGTAATACCTATTTTTTGAAAAAAACTCTTATAGCCAGATATTATCAAAGCAAAATAAGCAATCGAAGCAATTAACATCAACACAAAAGCAGGCTTTCGTATCGAACGCTTAAATCCATTCAATAATATTCGTTTATGTAAATAGAATAAGGAATTCATTTTTCAGACTCCTTCTCATCTTCTTTATCTGTTAGTGAAAAAAACAAGTCTTCAATATTTTGATTTTGTGTACCATCATTTTCGTAAGTTCCAATCACTTTCCCATGGTCCATAATGTATAGCGTATCCCATAACTCTTGTACCATTTCAAGCATATGTGTACTTAACAGTATGGTTACTCCTCTATCCTTCATTTCAAAGATAACTTTTTTAAGTTCTTTGATGGCTGCTGGATCTAGACCTACCATTGGCTCATCAAATAAAATCACTTCAGGTTTAATGCATAATGCACATATAATACTTACTTTCTGCATCATACCTTTTGATAATTCATCTCCAAGCTTATCCTTCTTATCAGACATTTCAAAGCGAGTAAGTAACTCTTCCACTTCATCATCTGTAATTTGAGAATGATATGCACGACGTACATATTCAATATGTTCCATCACTGTTAACGCCCCAAACATTGCGGGAATTTCTGGCACATATGCAAATATCTTCTTTGCATCTACTGACTTTGATGGTAAGCCATTAATCTTAATTTCACCCTCATAGCGTAATAGTCCTGCAATACTCTTGATCGTTGTAGACTTACCAGCACCATTAGGCCCTAATAAGATACCAACTTTACCACTAGGTACTGTAAAACTAATTTGATCAACAGCTGCTACTTTCTTATATTTTTTTGTTAAATTACTTATTTCTAACATATAGAAATCCCCCTTTTAAACATGCATGAAAGATTTATTGTCTTTATAAAAATAATACTTTCTTTACGAGTATACCACGTAAAAAATACCTATCGCAAATACAGATTAAAAAGCACTTATCAATTATATGGTTTTATGTTAGAATCATCGTGTATTCGGAATGCGATTATGCGTTGATTTCATAGAGAGTCAGTGTTTGGTGTGAACTGATATTTCAGCAAAGTATGTTTGGAGTTCCGTTAATAGAATACCGGTGGCCCGTTATCCCAAATTAAGTGATCCTTTTGGATAAGTCGGGTGGTACCGCGCATATCGTCTCATGCGTCCCTTCAATTACATTGAAGAGACGTTTTTAATTTTAAGGAGAATTCACTATGAAAAGAATGTTAAGCGGTATTAAACCAACTGGTCAATTACACTTAGGAAACTATATCGGTGCTTTAAGACACTTTGTGGAGTCACAGAATGAATATGAAATGTTTGCCTTCATTGCAAACCTACACTGCATAACAGTTCCACAAGACCCACAGGAATTACAAAAGAACTTAAAAGATTGTGTAGCTCTATACCTTGCATGTGGACTAGATCCAAATAAGGCTACTATTTTCTTACAAACAGACGTAAAGGAACATGCACAACTCGGCTTTATTATGTGCTGTCATACATATATGGGTGAATTAAACCGTATGACACAATTTAAAGACAAACAAGCTAAGGGTGAAAAAAACCTTTCTGGTGGACTTTATACTTACCCTGCATTGATGGCTGCAGATATTCTACTCTATAGTCCTGACTATGTACCTGTTGGAGAAGACCAGAAACAACACGTGGAATTAACACGTGATGTCGCAGAAAGAATGAATAATCGTTATGGCAAACTCTTTACAGTACCAGAACCACTAGTTGCTAAAGTAGGTGCCAGAATTATGTCACTAAGCGATCCAACGAAGAAGATGTCTAAATCTGATGAAACAAATAAAGGTTGTATCTATCTGTTAGATGACCTTAAGGTTGCACGTAAGAAAGTTATGTCTGCAGTTACAGATAGTCTAGGTAAAGTGCACTACGATCCAGAAAATCAACCTGGAATCGCAAACTTAATGCAGATTCTCTCTTCCCTATCAAATGAACGCTCTTTTGAGGATATCGAGAAAGAATTTGAGGGTAAAGGCTATGGTGACTTTAAAAAAGCAGTTGCGGATGCAGTATGTGCCAAGTTGGAAGAAATTCAAACACGTTATAATGAAATCCTAAACAGTGATTTAATTGAAACTACATTGGCAAACGGCGCAAAGAAAGCAAGAGTACTTGCAGAAGAGAAATTAAACCAAGTCCAAAAAGCAATTGGAATGGAAATTCTATAATACATAGGATGTGTATCAAACGATACACATCCTTTCTTTATAAAAATGAAAAAAGAGTGATTGCTCACTCTAAAGGTTTTTGATAATAGTTACCAATAATCTTTTCAACAGCATTCAATGTCATAAATGCATG
The DNA here is from genome assembly GCA_938039295.1 of uncultured Solobacterium sp. GTDB lineage: Bacteria > Bacillota_I > Bacilli_A > Erysipelotrichales > Erysipelotrichaceae > Bulleidia. The sequence continues at coordinate 1,149 of CALHUY010000001.1, read as the reverse complement.
TTCATCAGCTTTACGAATACAACTAATAACTTCTGGTAATTGGTAGTTATTGACCGTGATTAACAACATCGTATGTGGTTGTCGTTTAAATGCACCTTCCACCTCAATTCGAGTAATACCATGACGTACTGTACTAAACACAGCATCACATACTTTATCTGCGTGGTCAGTAATGACTTGTACGCGCGTTATCTTATAACGTTGATGCATTGTATTTACAACCTGTGTAGAAACATATTGGAAGATAATAGAGTATAACGCTTTATCCCAACCAAATGCTAAACCTGCAAGCATCAATACAAATGCATTTAAACCAAGCAGATAATTCCATGTAGGTCTCTTTAATCTGACTGATAAATCAATCGCAATAAAGTCTGTACCTCCACTACTGGCATTAGAGCGTAGTGCAAGTCCAATCGCAAAACCGTTAATCAGACCACCAAATACAGCGATCAACAACATATCCTGTGTAACGATAGGAACATTGATAATAATCGAGAATAACGAACTAAGTGAAAACCAAAGAATGGAATATAATACAAACTTGTGACCAATGCGATTCCAGATAAATAGCACAACTGTAAAGTTCATAATCCAATAGATTACACCAAATGGAATTACTAGACCTATTTGCCTTTCTATTAGCATTACAACAAGTCGTGATATACCAGCAAATCCGCCTGGGAATAAGTTACCTGAACTTACAAAGGATTCAATTCCAAACGCGTATACAAGTGCAGAAAATGCGATGGTAATAATATATTGAATATCTTTCTTTGTAAAAGTGATGTTTAGTTTATGAATAGACATAAGAAATTAATCTCCACTACGTACAAGCAATATCATAACATAGTTCAAACAAAAAAGACCCTAAGGTCTTATTGAATATCTAACTTTGTTTCACAACAATAATCATTACATGTGTGACATCCATCATCAGCACATAAAACTTCGAGTGCTCGTGTATCCATTGCGAATGCTTCAATTTCAATCTTCGCATTAAGGGCAATGTCTTTTACTGCAACAGCGCTTCTTGCCGGGAATGGTTTTTGGAAGAAACGAGTATACACTTCATTCATTGCCGCAAACTCTTCCATGTTCTTTACAAAAACTGTAGTTTTTAAAACATAAGACATATTTAAACCAGCT